>NZ_DAWCVJ010000005.1:0-76463 GCF_052358865.1 Faecalibacterium sp. | reverse complement strand
CCGGCTTCACTTCGTTGGCAAGGCGGCGCAGTCCCTTCATAAAGTCAAAGTCCAGCACGTCGGCAGCGTCCAGACGGATGCCGTCGATGTCGAACTCCTCCACCCAGAAGCGGACGGTATCAAAGTGGTAGTCCTGCACCTCGGGGTTGCGCTGGTTCAGCTTGACCAGCAGGTTAAAGCCGCCCCAGTTGCCGTAGGAGAAGCCGTCGTTGTACTCGTTGTTGCCCCAGAAATTCACATCGCAGAACCAGTCCTTATAGCGGGCGTTCTCGCGGTGCTCCTTCAGCTCCCGGAAGGCGAAGAAATCGCGGCCCACATGGTTGAACACGCCGTCCACGATGACCCGCTGGCCCCGCGCATGGCAGTCGGCGACGAATTTTTTGAACTCCTCATTGGTGCCCAGCCGCCGGTCTACCTGCCGGTAGTCGATGGTGTCATAGCCGTGGGAGCCGCTCTCGAACAGAGGGCCGATATAGATCGCCGTACAGCCAAGCTCCGCCGCGTGCTCTGCCCACGCATCCAGCTTCTTGAATGCCCCGGGAACAGGCTGCCCGTCATTTTCATGCGCGCAGCCGCACAGTCCCAGAGGATAGATGTGATAGAATACCGCATTGTCATACCAAGCCATTGTCTGTACCGCTCCTGTTTTCAAAAGTTCTGCCGGGCTTCTCGAAGCCCCGGCGTTGTATTCAGTATATCACATTTTCCGACAAAAGTGTGGAAATAGTGTTGTATATTTCTCACATTATTCCCTCCCGAACCGGTACTCTCTGTAAAAATTGCGATAAAAGGAGTCTTTCGTATGAATCTTCCCTCTATCCCCCGTTCCTTCTTCAGCGGCGACTGCTTCGACGCCTACCACGTCCTCGGCGCACACCCTTGGCAGGGCGATCGCGGCGAAGAGGGCTGGCGCTTTGCCGTCTGGGCACCCGGCGCGACCGCCGTGGAGGTCTGCGGCGGCTTTGACGGCTGGGGTGACGGAGTCTCTCTCCAGAAGGCCGACACCGGCGTATGGAGCGGCTTTGTGGCCGGGCTGTGCGAGGGCGACCTCTACAAATACCGCATCCACGGCGCCGACGGCAGCGTCGTTATGCGGGCCGACCCCTACGCCTTTGCCTCCGAAGTCCGCCCCGCCAACGCCAGCCGCCTGACCAGGCTGGATTTCGCCTTTGACGACAGCGCGTGGATGGAGCGGCGGGACAAGTGCCGCAACCTGCCCATGAACATCTACGAGCTGCACGTCGGCAGCTGGAAGCATAAGCCCGGCTCCACCCGGCCCGACGGCTCGGACGGCTGGTACGACTACGAAGAGCTGACCCGGGAGCTGATCCCGTGGCTGCTGGAGCACCACTTCACCCATGTGGAGCTGCTGCCGCTGGCCGAGCACCCCTTCGACGGCAGCTGGGGCTACCAGACCACCGGCTACTTCGCCGTCACCAGCCGGTACGGCACCCCGGCCCAGTTCGCCGCTTTCGTCAACGCCTGCCACCGGATGGGCATCGGCGTCATCATGGACTTCGTCCCCGTCCACTTTGCCGCCAACGCCGACGCGCTGGCCAACTTCGACGGCACCCACCTCTATGAGTACGACAGCGACGTGGGCCACAGCGAGTGGGGCACCTGCAATTTCAACTACTACCGCCGGGAGGTGTGCAGCTTCCTCAGCAGCGCCGCCGCCCTCTGGATGGAGGTCTACCATTGCGACGGCATCCGGATGGACGCCATCTCCCGCGCCCTCTACTGGCAGGGCGACCCTGCCCGGGGCGTCAACGAGGGCGCAGTCACCTTCCTGCGGAACCTCAACCACGGCCTGAACGAGCGCTGGCCCACCGGCATCTACATGGCTGAGGACTCCACCAACTTCCTCAAGGTGACGGCCCCCACCCGCTACGACGGCATCGGCTTCGATTACAAGTGGGACATGGGCTGGATGCACGACACGCTGGACTACTTTGCTACCCCCTTCGGCGAGCGGCCCAATGCATACGGAAAGATCATCTTCAGTATGCACTATTTCTACAATGAGCTGTACCTGCTGGCCCTGAGCCACGACGAAGTCGTCCACGGCAAAAAGACCATCATCGACAAGCTCTGGGGCACCTACGAGGAAAAATGCGCCCAGCTGCGCACCCTTTATTTCTATATGTATGCTCACCCGGGCAAAAAGCTCAACTTCATGGGCAACGAGATCGCCCATTTCCGGGAGTGGGACGAAAAGCGGGAGCTGGACTGGGGCCTGCTCCAGTATCCCTTCCACGACGCCTTCCAGAAGTATTTCGCCTCCCTCAGCCGCCTCTACGCCACCCAGCCTGCCCTCTATGCGGGCGAATATGACCCCCGGTGCTTTGAGTGGGTCGCCAGCGAGAGCCGGGACGAGGGCGTGTATGCATGGCTGCGCAAGGGCGCAGGCCAGACCATCCTCTGCGTCATGAACACCCAGAACACCGCCCACAAGAAGTTCCCCCTCTACCTGCGCTTCCCCGCCGGGGCCGAAGAGCTGCTGAACACCGAGGCCCCCTGCTGGGGCGGTGCGGACAAGTCGAAGCCCAAGGCGCTCCACACCACCGACGGCGGCGTCTATGGCCGGGACTACACCCTCACGGTGGACCTGCCTGCCATGGGCAGCCGGATGTTCCGGCTCACCCCCGAAGCGCCCCGCCCCGAGGCCGCACAGGCCAGTGCACGGCGGGCCGCTGCCGCACGCCGCAAGGCCGCACGCACCCAGAACGCCAAGGCTGACGCCGCAGCGCACAACTCCAAAAAGTAATATTTGGTAAAGAATATCCCGTCTGCTGAGAATGCGGCGGGATATTCTGCGTTTCAGCGCCCTCTGCGGCTGGACAAGCCTTGACGCAGCCATTATACTGTTAGATGGAAAGTTGTGTGCCTCACCCTTTTTACAAGCTGAACGAAAGGAACCGTCCTTCTATGCCATCTGCTGCTCTCCGTCGGCTCTCGCCCCTGCAATGGGCAGGGCTGGACCTCGGCCTCTGTGCCGTGGCGCTCCTCCTTTTGGGGGTCGGTGTCCCGGCCAGCCCGTTCTTTTTTCCGCTGCTCAGTCTCTGGGCCTGTCTCGTCCTCTTCGTGCTGGCGGTCTGCGTCCTCCGCACGGCGGGCGTCGAGCTGGTTTTTTTCCACTGGGCCGTCGTCTTCGGCATCTGGGCCGTGGCTGTCGTCTATTTCTACTGGACGTTATCGAGCCGGAGCTTTATCTACGTCTGGGACTACGCCAACTACCTGCTCAAGCAATATGACGCCGAAGCCGCTTTTGCCCAGAGCACCGGTGGGGGCCTCGGGTATCTCTTCGGCTCGATGGCCGACGATTACACCAACTTCATCACCCTCTTCACCGAGTTTCCCTTCTGCCTGACCGACCACACCGGCGACGCCTACTCCTTCAGTCAGGTGTTCTGCATCCTGCCGACCCTGCTGGTGCTTCTGGCGGGCCTCGTGGTGAAGGTCGGCCAGCTCCTGAACGTGAAGAACCGGATGTATTACTTCCTCTTCGGCATGACCCTGACGGCAGCTTATCCCTTCCTGCGGATGAGCGCCGTGCTGGCACAGCCGGACTGGTTCGGCCTCATCTTCGCCTTCGCCATCCTGCTGCTGACGCTGGACTTCCGTTTTGACACCCTCGAACCGGCCCGGTTCGGCCTTATCTTCCTCGCCACTGCCGCCATCATCCTCGCCCGCCGGTGGTTCCTCTACTTCGTGGTGGGCTACTACTTCGCCTATGCGCTGCTGCTCGTCGCGGGCTGTGTGCGGTTGGCAAAGGGCGGCGCTGTCTCCGCCGCCCTCCGCCGGGGGAAGAACCTTGTCCTCTTCGGCCTTGCGTCCGTCGCCGCCATGGTCATCCTGCTCTGGCCCATGGTATCCCACATCCTCACCTATAACTACGCGGGCCGCTACTCCTACTATAACGGCGGCGGTCTGGCCCTCGAGGCATTCTACCACCTCGGACGGCTGGGCCTGTTCAATCTCATCCTTATCGCGCTGGGCCTCGTCTTTGCAGCAAAGCGAAAGCTGCCCGCTCTGCCCTGTCTGGCAGGGTGCGAGCTGGTCGTGAGCCTGCTGCTCTTCACCCGGGTCCAGAACACCGGCTCTCATCAGTTCCTGCTCTTCCTGCCGGGGTATTTCCTCCTCTTCCTGCTGGGTGCAGCCGCACTGGCCGAGGGCATCCAGCGCCATCGCACCCTCAAACTGGGCTTCTGGGCCTTCGTGCTGATGCTGTCCATGTCGGTGCGCTGCTCACCCCTGACCACGCTGGCCATGCCGGGCTTCGTCATCGAGCACTTTCCCATCCAGATCCCCGCCACCCGGTATTTCATCTCGCTGGACAAGCTCATCTACGACCGGAAGGACATCGGCCAGATCCAGGCCATCGCCGACTGGATCGACGCCCACTGCAACGTGGGCGAGATCAGCTACATGGTCCCCCACGATATGCTCTACAACCCCGACCACTTCAAGAACTGCCGCCTGCCGGAGGCTTCCATCAACGACAAGCTGGCCTTCGGCTTCTCGGTGCCCGGCACCCACAACTTTCCCATGCAGTTCTTCGAGGCGAAGTACGTCATCACCTGCGACCCCTTCCCCCAGACCTATGCGGGCAGCGGGGAGATGTCCATCAAGCTCAACGAACGCTTCCTCGCCGCAAAGGACGACGCCTTCACCTTTGAGCAGAGCTTCGACATGGGCAACGGCACCACCTTCACCATCTGGCGGCGCACCGCCGCCCCCACCCGCGCAGAGGTGGAGTATTACCTGAGCGCCTTTGCCGCAGAGGATGCCCAGTATCCCGAGATGTTCTCGCAGGTGGCCGAAGCGTGGCTCACCGCCCACGGGCTGTGACCTTGCCCTTTTTACTGAAAACGTGTATAATTCAACGTATTGTTATAAGACTCGCAGCGCCGCACGCCGGGCTGCTTACGTCATAAGGAGTATGCCGCTATGGAACAGAAGAAAAAGAATCTGCCCGAAGTAAAGCTGGGCCAGTACAAGGGCCTCGCCGTCACCCGCCACGTCCGCCCTGTCACCGACAAGACCGTGGACATCGAGGTGCTGCATCAGACCCGGATGCACGCCGTCTACCACCCCACCACCGCCCCGGCCAAGCGCGGCTTCCGCGCCCTGCTGGATTTTGTCGGCTACATGGACGGCAAGGAGATCCCCGACAGCCGGATGGAGAATGTCATGGTGGTGCTGGGCGACGGCAAGCTGATGCCCGCCGCCGAGCAGGCCATCTACGGCCACTGTGCCGGTGAGGTGTTCCGCTTCGACTTCACCTACCCGCAGGATTTCCGCCTGCCCGAGCTGTCCGGCAAGACCGCGCAGTTCGAGATCAACCTCCGCTCTCTGGCCGAGAAGGTCACTCCCGCCCCCGATGAGGCCTTTGCCAAGAGTCTGGGCTTCGCCTCCCTCGACGCGCTGAAGGCCGACCTCCGCGCCAAGAAGCAGAAGATCCACGAGGAGGGCGCCGACCGCGCCGCCGGAAAGCTGCTGCTGGACATGGCCGGGGCCAACATGACCGTAGACCTGCCCGCTGAGATCCTCGACCGCACGGCCCGGAACGAGATGAAGCTGCTGACCGAGCGCCTCTCCCGCAGCGGCATCACCCTCGAGCAGCACTGCAAGAACAGCCACACCACCCCGGAAGCCCTCGAGAAGGACTACCGCGCACAGGCCGAGAGCCGCATCCGCTTCGTGCTGGCAGCCCGGGCCATCGCCGAGGCTGAGGGCATCGTCGTCCACCCCGAGGAGGTCAACGCGGAGTACCGCCGCCTCTCCCAGCTGCAGGATACCCCCGAGGCCGAGATCCGCAAGGCACTGGCCGAGGACGCTGTGGCCGCTGCGCTGGCCGCAAAGAAGGTGCAGCGCTTCCTGCTGGATAACGCTCAGGTCACCACCGTGACCGATGCCCCCGAAAAGGAGTGATACCGCTATGGGTCTGTTTACCCGCTATGCCATGGATGCCCTGATGAAGACCTCCCACCCCGAGGTGGTCCGCCGTCAGTGCTGGAACCTCCACCCCCACCGCACCCCCTGCACCGACTGCAAGGACATCTGCCCCTACGGCGACGCCATCTTCACCCGCCCCAACCTCGTCAAGGACTGGGACCCCTGCACCGACTGCGGCCTCTGCGTCTCGGTCTGCCGCTCGGGCTGCATCGTGCCCTCGCCCGAACAGGTGCAGCGGGACACCTCGCTGGCCGACACCGACAATGACACCCTCTGGCTGGGCTGCGAGAAGAGCAGCCGGAAGAATACCGCCGTCCGCGCCTGCGTGGCCGCCTTCTCATGGGAGACGCTGGCCTATCTCGCCCTGAACAAGAAGCTCGTGCTGGATCTGACCCCCTGCGGCGAGTGCGAGAACGACGCCTGCGCTGCCCAGCTGCGCAAGGAGCTGACCCGCCTCGTGGAGTTCCTCGGCCCCCAGCTCTTCGAGAGCCGGGTCACGCTGGCCTACCAGCAGGAGGACGCCCCCTACCATGTGCAGGAGCTGAGCCGCCGGGAGATGTTCTCCCACATGACCGAAGGCTCCCGCGCCGGCACCAAGAAGCTGCTGCAGATGCTGCCCGGCCTGCGCAGTGAGGAGGACAGCGCCGCCGACTTCCGCCTCCTGCTCCACCAGCGGACCAAGCAGCTCAAGGCTGCCTCCGAGACGCCGCTGCGCTACGGCTGGTATCTGCCCAATTTCACCCAGAAGTGCTTCGGCTGCGGCAAGTGCGAAAAGGCCTGCCGCTCCGGCGCGCTCAAGCTGGAGGACCTGCCCGACGGGCAGACCCGCGTGGTCGTCACGCCGTGGAAGTGCAGCGAGTGCGGCGTCTGTGTCGCAGCCTGCTCGAACAGCGGCATCGACGGCATGAAGCTGCGCCAGCTGACCACCCTCGGCCCGGTGAGCGTCTACAAATGCAGCAAGACTCTCTGTGCCGACTGCGGCAAGCCCATCGCGCCGAACAGCGCCGAGGGCATCTGCTCGGTCTGCCGCATCAAGCGCCGCACCAAGCAGCGTCAGGAGGAGGCCGCTGCCCGCGCCAAAGAGCGGATCGCCGAGCGGGAGGCCCGCAAGGCTGCGGAAGAAGCCGCCAAGGCCGCTGCCGCAGAGCTGGCCGCGGAGAATGCAGCTGCCGCAGAAGCCGCTGCCCCGGCCGTCGCAGCGCCTGCCGCCGTTGCGGAGACAACTGTTGCTGCACCAGAAACAGCCGCTCTTGCCAAAAAGGATTGACGCGGCCGCAAATCAATGCTATACTCAGTCTTGACCACTTATTTGATGGCCGGGACTGTTACAAAGGAGTAACGGATGGATTTCCGTTGCTCTTTTTTCATAAAAACAGTCCAACTGTCCGCTGACGGGAAACAGCGGGCACCGCGCAACGCGAATGCTGTCCCTGTACAGCAACAACAAGAAAAGAGGGAATTTATGATGAACACTTCCATCTCCCGCCGTCAGTTCCTGAAGGCCAGCGGTCTGGCTGCCGCCGGTGCCTGCGCAGCCGGCCTGCTGACCGGCTGCGGCGGCTCTTCTTCCGGCAGCGCCTCCGGCGCAGCCTCCTCCGGCTCCAGCTACACCATCCTGTACGACAGCCAGCCTGCCACCCTGAACTACCTGACCACCGGCACCGACCTTGAGATGGTCGTCGGCGCAAACTGCGTGGACACTCTGGTCGAGTACGACAACAAGGGCGTCATGCGCGAGGGTCTGGCCACCAGCTGGGACTGGGATGCCGACACCCTGACTTGGACGTTCCATCTGCGGGATGAGAACTGGGTGGACTGCAACGGCGAGGTCGTCGCCCCCGTCACGGCGCAGGACTTCGTGGACGCCCTGAAGTACGTCCTGACCCCGGATTACGCCGCCTCCAACGTGGGCCTCGTCACCGGCTACATCGCAGGCGCGGACGACTACTACAACTACCACGTCTACCTGAACAACGCCAACACCGGCGTCGTGGACGAGGACGGCACCACCTACACCGTGGATGCCGACGGCGTCGTCACCGTCGCCGCCCCCGGCGCAGACCCCGCCACCTATGCACCCGTGGATTTCGAAGCCGTGGGCGTCACCGCTGTGGACGAGCACACCCTGACCTACACCCTGACCTACGATTTCCCGGGCTTCCTGAGCCTGCTGTGCTACCTGCCCTATGAGCCGGCCTACGGCCCGCTGCTGGAGGAGACCGGCGACCAGTTCGCCACCAGCGCAGAGACCACCTACAGCTGCGGCGCATTCTATCTGGCCGCCTACGAGTCTCTGGAGACCTGGGTCATGAAGAAGAACCCCGAGAACTACGACGCCGCCAACGTCTTCATCGACACCATCAGCCGCATCTACAACGCCGAGGCCAGCGTCAACGGCCCCGAGATGATCAAGCGCGGCGAGATCGATGAGGCCACCATCGGCTCCGACATCCTCGACAGCTGGCTGGCCGACGACACCACCAAGGATATGGTGTCCATGGACCGCCCCAACACCAACTACACCTACTTCTATATGTTCAACTTCATGCCCTTCTCCCACGAGTTCTCCAACTGGAGCGTGGAGGGCATGGACGCCGAGTATGAGCCGGAGAACTGGGCCAAGGCCATCAACAACACCAACTTCCGCAAGTCCTTCCTCTACGGCATCAACAACTCCGTCACGCTGGCCGTCAAGGCACCCGAGGGCTACGACAACTACAAGCTGAACACCATCACGCCCCCCAGCTTCTGCGCCAACGCTGACGGCGTGGACTACCTGAAGTGCGGCGACCTCGCCAACATCACCGAGTTCTTCGACGAGGCCAAGGCCAAGGAGTACCGTGACGCCGCCATCCCCGAGCTGACCGCCGCAGGCGTCACCTTCCCCATCAAGGTCCAGCTGCCCTACAACCCCTCCTCCACCGACTGGGACAAGCAGTGTCAGGTGCTCAAGCAGCAGCTCGAGGGCGTGCTGAACGACGGCTTTGACTTCATCAATATCGTCATCACCGCCGGCCCCTCCGACAGCTTCCTGTCCAGCGTCCGCCGCAACGGCAAGTTCGCTTTCCTGCTGTGCAACTGGGGCGCAGACTACTCCGACCCCCAGACCGAGACCGACCCCTTCTATCAGGCCGAGGGCGCACGCGGCAGCCGCTACGCCTTCCTGCGCACCGGCGTCGAGGACGGCTTCATCACCGGCGACACCGCTGACGCTGTCATGAACTACATGAAGGCCATCGAAGCCGCTGTGGAGATCACCGATGACATCAACGCCCGCTACGATGCCTTCGCCAACGCCGAGGCTTCCCTCATCAACAACGCCCTCGTCGTCCCCATGGGCATGAGCGTCCCGGCCTACATCGCCACCCGCCTGAACTACTGGGAGGGCCAGTATGCTTCCACCGGCTTCTCCAACAAGCGCCTGAAGGGCATCCACGTCCTCGACCACTATGTCTCCATGAGCGAGTACGAGGCCAACCGCGACGCCCGCTAAGCTTTTCTGACCGTTCTGCCGCCCTCCGTTTTCCCCCGGGAAAGCGGAGGGCTTTTTATTTCTGAAGGCTCTCAGATGAATTTTTAGAGCAAACTTTGCCAAATCACTTTCCAAAAGTAGTTTTTTGTTGTATTCTATTCCTATCCGACATTCATTAAATAAAAGAGAGGGGTGCGCACAGATATGCTCAAATATCTGGCGAAACGCATCGGGCGCTCGATCCTGACCCTGTTTGTCATCGTCACGCTCGTATTCTGCCTTTTGCGGCTGATGCCGGTGGAAGGCTATTTTGCAAACTACGAAAAAATGACCGAGGCCCAGATTCAGGCCGGCCTGCAGTCGATGGGCCTGCTGGACCCGCTGCCGGTGCAGGTCGGCCGCTTCTGGGTGAATGCCCTCCACGGCGACCTCGGCGTGAGCCATATCTATAAGGTCAACGCCTCCGTCACCAGCATCCTTGCCAAGAAGCTGCCCATCTCCATCCAGATGGGCGTCTTTGCCATGCTGCTGAGTCTCGTCATCGGCATTCCGATGGGCCTGTTCATGGGCCGGTTCAAGAGCCGCTGGCCCGACAAGCTGGGCACGGCCATCATCGTGCTCATTCAGGCCGTGCCTGCGGCGGTGTATTACCTCTACATCCAGATGTACGGCACTACCGCGCTGGGCGTAGGCCTGCTCTTCGACACCTCCAACTGGAAGTACTGGGTGCTGCCCGTCTGCTCCATGAGCCTCGGCAATGTGGCGTTCTACGCCATGTGGCTGCGCCGGTACATGGTGGACGAGAGCAACAAGGATTACGTCCGCCTCGCCCGGGCCAAGGGCGTCAGCGAGAACAACATCGCTCTCCGCCACATCTTCCGCAACGCGATGGTCCCGCTGGTGCAGTACATTCCCTCCGCCTTCCTCAACACGGTAGTCGGCTCCATCTACATCGAGAGCCTCTACAGCATCCCCGGCATGGGCGGTCTGCTGGTCACCTGCGTCCAGCGCCACGACAACACGATGGTGCAGGGCATCGTCCTGCTCTACGCCTGCGTGGGCATCATCGGCCTCATTCTGGGCGACCTGCTCATGGTGCTCATCGATCCCCGCATCAGCTTTGGCAAGAAAGAAGGTGGCCGATAATGCTTTTCCGTATGAAAGATGAAAAAGCGCACCAGCTGGAAGCACAGCTGGACAAACTGCAGGCGGACGGCCCCGCCGCATGGGCAGAGTTGCCCGAAGAAGAGCTGTTCACCCCCGCCGGGTTCAGCGAGGAGCGGGCCGAGGCCACCTCCTATTCCAATTACAGCTACTGGGGCAGCACCTTCCGTGCATTCTTCAAGAACCGCATCGCGGTCATCCTCCTCGCCGCCCTCATCGCTGTGGTGGCCTTCGCATTCCTCCAGCCCTATCTGCCCGGGCAGGCAGACCCCAACTTCTGCGCCGTGGACCCCCTCACCGGCGTCCAGTACCGCAACATTGCCCCCGGTGAGGATGGCTTCATCTGGGGTTCCAACGCCATCGGACAGGACCTGTGGGCACGCATCTGGGCCGGCGCACGCACCAGCCTGACCATCGCCTTCTTCGTGGCCCTCATCGAGGCCGTCGTGGGCATCACGGTGGGCGTGCTCTGGGGCTATGTCCGCCAGCTGGACTTCTTCTTCACCGAGCTGTACAACATCTGTGACAATGTGCCCTCCACCATCATCCTCATCCTGATCTCTTACGTCGCCAGCCCCAGCGTCAAGACCCTCATCCTCGGTATGTCCATCACAGGCTGGATCGCCATGGCGCGCTTCATCCGCAACCAGATCCTCATCATCCGCGACCGCGACTACAACGTGGCATCCCGCTGCATCGGCACCCCCACCGCCCGCATCGTGCTGCGCAACCTGCTGCCCTACCTCGTGTCGGTCATCATGCTGCGGATGGCCCTGACCATCCCCGCTGCCATCGGCAGTGAGGTGTTCATCACCTACATTGGCCTCGGCCTCTCGGTGGAGACGCCCTCGCTGGGCAACCTCATCAACGATGGCCGCAAGGTCATGATGCAGGCCGGACTGCGCTATCAGCTGCTCTACCCCACCATCATCCTCAGCTTCGTCACCATCGCGTTCTATCTCATCGGCAACGCCTTCTCCGACGCAGCCGACCCGAAGAACCATCTGCAGTAAGGAGGCACAGGGATGAAAAAGAACGAACTGATCCTCTCGGTGCGGGATCTCAACATTAAATTCAATCTGCGTGGAAAGATCCTCCACGCCATCCGCGGCATCGACCTCGACGTCTACCACGGCGAGGTCCTCGCCATCGTGGGCGAGTCCGGCTCGGGCAAGAGCGTGTTCACCAAGTCCTTCATGGGCCTGCTGGACTCCAACGGCTCCATCACCTCGGGCACCATCGACTACTTCGGGGCCGACGACCACCAGCCCATCCGCCTCTCCGCGCTGAAAAAGGAGAAGGACTGGCTGAAGGTCCGGGGCCATGAGATCGCCATGATCATGCAGGACCCCATGACCAGCCTGAACCCTCTGAAGACCATCGGCGACCAGATCATGGAAGCCGTGGAGCTGCATCAGGGCCTCAAAGGCGCTGCGGCCAAGGAGAAGACGCTGGAATATCTGCGGGATGTCGGCATCGCCGACCCGGAGGTCCGCTTCAAGCAGTATCCCCACGAGTTTTCGGGCGGTATGCGCCAGCGCGTCGTCATCGCCATCGCCGTGGCCTGCAACCCCCAGATTTTGATCTGCGACGAGCCGACGACGGCTCTGGACGTGACCATTCAGGCCCAGATCCTCGAGCTGCTGAAGGAGATGCGGGTCAAGTACAATCTGACCATCATCCTCATCACCCACGACCTCGGCGTCGTGGCCAACATCGCCGACCGGGTGGCCGTCATGTACGCAGGCGACATCGTGGAGATCGGCACCTCCGACGAGATCTACTACGACCCCCGCCACCCCTATACATGGGCGCTGCTGTCCAGTATGCCCCAGATGGGCGTGAAGGGCGAAGACCTGTTCAACATTCAGGGCACGCCCCCGAACCTCTTTACGGAGATCCGCGGCGACGCCTTCGCGCCCCGCAACCCGCTGGCCCTGAAGATCGACTTCGTCAAGCGTCCCCCCTACTTCGACGTCAGCGCGACCCACCGGGCCAAGACGTGGCTGCTCGACCCCCGCGCACCCAAGATAGAGCCGCCCGCCGCTGTGCGGATGCTGCAAGAGGAGGGCAAGTAACATGGCAGACGAACGCGAAGTATTGCTCGAGGTGAAAGACCTCGAGGTGACTTACGGCTCCGGCCGCAAAGCCTACAAGGCCGTCAAGAACGCAAACTTTACCATCTATAAGGGCGAGACCTTCGGTCTGGTGGGCGAGTCCGGCTCGGGCAAGACCACCATCGGCCGGGCCATCATGCGCATCCTGCCCACCTCCGGCGGTCAGGTGATCTACAAGGGCCAGCAGATCAACGGCAAAATTTCCCACGCGCTGGACAGGCAGGTCATCAAGGAGATCCAGATGATCTTCCAAGACCCCCAATCCTCCCTGAATGAGCGCGCCAAGGTGAGCTACATCGTGGGCGAGGGCCTGATGAACGTCCGGCCCGACCTCTCCGCCGCCGAGCGGGACGAAAAAGTCCGGCAGGCGCTGCTGGATGTGGGCCTGCTGCCGGAGTTCGCCTCCCGCTTCCCCCACGAGTTCTCGGGCGGCCAGCGGCAGCGCATCGGCATCGCCCGCGCCCTCATCGTGGAGCCGGAGTTCATCATCGCCGACGAGCCGATCTCGGCGCTGGATATGTCCATCCGCGCACAGGTGCTCAACCTGCTGCGCCACCTGCAAAAAGAGCGCGGCATCACCTACCTCTTCATCGCCCACGACCTCTCGGTCATGCGGTACATCTCCGACCGCATCGCCGTCATCCACAAGGGCGACATCGTGGAGCTGGCCGATGCCGAAGAGCTGGTGACGCACGCCATCCACCCCTACACCCGGAGCCTGCTGTCGGCCATCCCGATGCCCAGCCCCCGCCGCGAGCGGCAGAAAAAGCTGCTGGTCTACGACCCCGCCATCCACGACTACTCCGCCGAGGCTCCCCAGTGGCGGGAGCTGCGGCCCCGTCACTGGGTGCTCTGCAGTGCCGCCGAGGCCGAGGCATGGTGCCGCGAATTGTAAACTTTTTCTTGCGTTTTCCTCATTGTTCTTCCCCTGTTTATTGACTTTTGTCCCCCGCTCTACTACAATAGCAGGAGTGGCATTGGAACAAAACAGAATACCCGCCCCTTCCGGGGCCTACAAACATAAAGGAATGAGGAATCGATGATGACGCAGGATCCCATTTACGCATCTCAGGCTCGGCCTTGGCTCAAATATTACGACCAGAAGTACATTGAGCAGACCCTTCCCACCGTCTCGGCATTCGAATATGTCTGCCAGCGGAACAAAAACCATCTGAACGACACCGCGCTGGATTACTACGGCCGGAAGTTCACCTATGCTGACCTCATCGTCAACGTCAAGAAGACTGCCGCCGCCCTGCGGGGCGTCGGCGTCCAGAAGGGCGACATCATAACGGTGGTGAGCGTCATGACCCCCGAGGTCATCGCCCTGTTCTATGCTGCAGACATGATCGGCGCCACCCTGAACCTCGTGGACCCCCGCTACAGCGTCGAGGGCATCCACGAGTACATCGAGGAGGTGGACTCCCATCTTCTGGTCTGCCTGAACGTCGTGTACGAGCGCTGCCGTCAGGCCGCCAAGCGCACCAACGTGGAAAAGGTCATCGTCCTCTCTCCGGCCGACTCCCTGCCCCCGGTGATGGCCGTGGGCTATAGGCTGACCACCCCCGACAAGAACAAGTACGCCTCCAACGTCATCCGCTGGAAGCAGTTCATCGCAAACGGCAAGAACCAGAGCACCGCTGCTGAGCCTTACGACCCCGACCATGCCTGTGTCGTGGTCCACACCGGCGGCACCACCGGCTCTCCCAAGGGCGTCATGCTCACCGACAACAGCTTCAACGCCATCGCGCAGCAGTTCCGCGCCTACGATAAGCTGTTCCACCGGGGCCAGAAGCTCATGAATATCATGCCCCCCTTCATTGCCTACGGCTACGCCTGCGGCGTCCATCTGCCGCTGGTGCTGGGCTTCACGGTCATCATCATCCCCAACCTCGACCCGGCCAAGCTGGGCAGTCTGGTGCTCAAGTACAAGCCCGAGCATATGTTCGGCGTGCCCGCCCACTACCAGCAGCTGGCCGCTGACCCCAAGCTGCGGGATAAGGACCTCTCCTTCATCCTCAACTACGCCGCCGGCGGCGACGCCATCGCCCGGGGCGCAGAGCAGACCGTCAACGACTTCCTCGCCGCCCATGGCGTCCGCTACCCGATCGCCAAGGGCTACGGCATGACCGAGGTGGCCTCCGCTGCCACCGTCGCCGCCGGCACGAACAACAAGCTGGGCAGCGTCGGCATCCCGATGGTCAACACCCTCGTCGCCGCCTTCGAGCCGGGCACGGACAAGGAGCTGCCCATCGGCGAGCGGGGTGAGCTGTGCATCTCCGGCCCCACCACCATGAAGGGCTACTACAACAAGCCCGAAGAGACGGACATGATCCTCCGCCGCCACCCCGATGGCCGCATCTGGGTGCACACCGGCGACATCGGCTATCTGGATGAGGACGGCTTCGTCTTCCTCGACTCCCGCATCAAGCGCCTCATCATCCGCCACGACGGCTTCAAGGTCTTCCCCTCTATGATTGAAAACGTCATCAGCCGCCACCCGGCTGTCCATCAGTGCTCTGTGGTGGGCTGCGCCGACAAGGATCATGTGCAGGGCCGTCTGCCCTTCGTCTACATCGTGCTCAAGCCTGACACCACGGCCAAGAAAAAGCAGGTGGTGCGGGAGCTGGAGCGGATGTGCGCCGAGGAGCTGCCCGAATATGTCCAGCCCGTGGCCTACAAGTTCATCCCTGAGATGCCGATGACCCCTGTGGGCAAGATCGATTACCGTCAGCTCGAGGCCGACATCTCTCCCCGCGACTATTGATCTCACGAAAGGATTTTTCTGCCATGAACAAGCGTTTTGCAAGTCTGGCCGTCTCCGCCCTGCTGCTGGTCTCGGTGTTCAGTGTCCCCGCACTGGCTGAGGGCACTGACGCAGCCGCCGACACCGCTGCCGCCAGCGATGACCACGTTATCGTTACCTTGAATCCGGAAGCTGCCCTGCAGCCCGAGACCCCGGCAGACGCCGAGGCCTCTGCCACCGAGACGGCCAAGGCCGACCCGGACCCCTCTGCAGCCGAAGCTGCGGTCTCTGAAGAAAAAGAGGATAAGCAGCTCACCTACGTCGCACTGGGCGACAGCATCTGCGCCGGCGTCGGTCTGGCCGATGTCCAGTACAGCGCACGCGCTGGCTACAGCGTCGATATGGTCCCCAACTTCAAAGGCTACTCCCCCGACTGCTACGTCGGCAAGGTGGCGGAGACGCTCGGCCTCGACCGTGACCACGCCATCAACCTCGGCCTGCCGGCCCTGACGGCCCCCGATCTCGCGGATATGATCCAGTATGGCAAGATGCCTCAGATGAATATGGCCTCCGGCTGCGAGTACAACTACCCCGAGTTTCAGGATTACATCCGCAAGGCCGACGTCATCTCGGTCCAGATCGGCTCCAACGACGCCTTCGTCCCCTGCATCGTGGGTCTGGGCAACGCCACCAACTGGAAGAGCGAGAAGCTGGCCGCCACCATTCTGGCCGGTGATCTGCGCAGCGAAGGCTCCGGTTCTACCATGTCCACCATCTACCGCAGCATCAAGGACATGAAGCTGACCAAGGCAGAGACGGACGCCACATGGAACCTCTTCTTCTCCGGCATGAGCAAGATCTGCGACGAGACTTACCCCAAGACCTCCGCCGCCCTCATCTCCATCGTGCAGGAGATCCGCAAGCTGAACCCGGACGCGCAGATCATTCTCATCGGCTACACCAACCCCGTGCCCCTCATCCCCTGCTGGCGCAGCTACTTCCGCAAGCTGAACAAGTTTGAGAAGCAGATCGCAAAGACCTACGACCTGACCTATGTGGCCATCCCCAACACCGAGACTACCCTTGACGTGCATCCCACCATCAAGGGCCATGCCTACATCGCAAACAAGCTCGTGAACGCCATCGAGAATCCGTAACGACCGGTAACGCAAAGCCCCCGCTTCCAGCCGGAAGCGGGGGCTTTTTTAGTGCACAGAGGGATTATGCAGCCAGAGCTTTTTTGATATTTTCGAGGACGGTGTCGCTGTCCTCGCAGCAGACCATGACCACCTCGCCGGTGGGGACGGTCACGACCCGGGCTGCGCAGGCGATCTCGTACTGGTCCTCCAGATACCGCTCCATCGCCTTCTGCTGGCTCTGGACGTAGGCATCCATCGCATCGACGACGTCCTGCGTCCTGCCCTCTGCGGGCTTGACGATGGCCACGCCGTAGACGCTGACCATCATGCCGGAGACGGAGGCGGCAAAGTCGTCGTACATACCGTCCTCGAGGCCCAGCAGGGGCATCATCATGTTGGCCACCTCATCGGAAAGCTGGTCAGCCTCGTATTCGGCGCTGTAGCCGTACTGGGCGGTGAACTTGCCGTCTTCTCCCTTGGTGAAGATCATCAGATACTCGTTGTCCTCGTCACTGCGGGCGTCGTGGAGGATCTGGGTATAGTCCTTCTTTGCGGCCCCGGAGGAGCTGCCGGACGTGCCGCAGCCCACCAGAGCCAGCATCAGGATACCGGCCATCAGACAAGCAATGATACGTTTCATATTCAGTTTTATCCTTTCGTTCGCAGGGTGGAATTTTTCGGTACACAGCGATAGTATTTGATGTTTCAGCGCTGCTATTCGATAAACGTCCCGCAGCGGGCGAAAATTGCACCGCAGATGTAACAGTTCTGTGAACTCAGAGCATCATGGCCTCAAGGTCGCCGTGGTTCACGGGCGTCGAGAGGATGATCTGGGTGCTGGTCGTTCCCAGTTTCTGGAACTGCAGGATCAGGTGCTCCAGCTGGGGCATACTGCCGCAGCTCACCTTGATGAGGAAGGTGTAAGCGCCCGTGACGTGGTAGCACTGCAGCACCTCCTTGCTGTTCTGCATCAGTTCCACCAGCTCGTCGCGCTGGGACGGGGCCACCGACAAGCTGATGAGGGCGTCCACATAGACCCGGTCGGCGGGGCGGTTGAGCATCACGGTGTAGCCGCTGATTATGCCGTCTGTTTCCAGCTTATGGATGCGGCTGGAGACGGCGGGGCTGGTCAGTGCCACCTTTTCGGCGATCTCCTTCACCGGCATACGGGCATTCTTTGCGAGGAGGGCGAGAATCTTGCGGTCCAAATCGTCCATGGGAAAAGTACTCCTTTTGAAATATGTTACATTATCCAAAATTTTTCGAAAGTAAAGTTTTATTGTTGTAGCAATAGCACAACCCGCGCAAAAGTCAGTTTTCGTTTTGCCGCCTTTAATTATATAAAGTTTTGGTCAAAAAGTAAAGTGTTAAATTAAAGCAAAACCAAAATTTTGCATTTGACAAGAAAACAAATTCGGGTATAATACATACTGCAAGGCAACGCCTCAGAGTTTCCGCTGTGCCGCCGGTCTTCCGGTGTTCGGGCACGACGCGCTGCCGTCCAATGATGCGATTCACCACTTTATATACTTTCCCACCCCTCTATACACAAAAACCCGCTGCCAGGCGGGTTTTTGTGTTTTCTATGGTTTTGCCTCCCTGCCAAAGCCTCTCCCTTTGGGAGAGCCGTATCAACTGCATCTCCCATACCAAAGGCCCCCACCCGGTGCTGCCGGGTGGGGGCCTTTGGCGATTGATACCTGAAAAAGAAGAGGATGGCTTTTCGTTACTCCTCGGTGCGGTTTTTCTTGAGCAGGCTCAGGATGACCGCGCCCACGACGCTGCCGATGGCCAGAGCCACACAGTACATCACCGCATGGTCCACCACCGGGAAGACGAAGATGCCGCCATGAGGAGCGCGGAGGGCGCAGCCGAAGGTCATGGACAGGGCACCGGAGAGGGCCGCGCCGATGACGCAGCTGGGCAGGACGCGCAGCGGGTCGGCAGCGGCGTAGGGGATTGCACCCTCCGTGACGAAGCAGAGGCCCATGACGTAGTTCACGATGCCGTTGCGGCGCTCATCGGCCGTCCACTTCTTGGGGCAGAAGGTGGTGGAGAGGGCGATGGCGATGGGAGGCACCATGCCGCCCACCATGACAGCGGCCATGACCTCATAGTTGCCGGAGGCGAGGGCTGCGGTGCCGAAGACGTAAGCTGCTTTGTTGAAGGGACCGCCCATGTCGATGCTCATCATACCGGCCACGATCGCACCCAGCAGGACCTTGGAGGTGCCGCCCATGGCGTTCAGCCCGTTGGTCACAGCGGTGTTGATCATGCCCATGACGGGGTTGATGCCGCACATGACCGCGCCTACGATAAGGATGCCGCCCAGCGGGTAGATGAGCATGGGACGGATGCCGTTGAGGCTGGCGGGGAGCTTCTCGGTGATCTTCTTGAGGAACTCCACCACATAACCGGCCACGAAACCGGCCAGCAGGGCGGCGAGGAAGCCGCCGGAGACGCCGGTGGTCTCACCGGCAGCGATGCCGGCGAAGTTGGTGCCGTTCATGGCCAGCACGCCGCCTGCAAAGCCGACGGCCAGACCCGGACGGTCAGCGATGGACATGGCGATGAAGCCCGCCAGAATGGGAAGCATATAGCTGAAGGCTGCGCTGCCCACCGTCTTGAAGAAGGCGGCCAGCGGGGTATTCATGCCGAAGTTTGCGGGGTCGATGCTGTAATCGTCCAGTAGGAAGGCCAGCGCGATCATGATACCGCCGCCCACCACGAAGGGCAGCATATGGGAGACGCCGTTCATCAGGTTCTTGTAGAGGCTGCGGCCGAAGCTGTCGGTGGCAGAGGCGTCCTCTGCGGCCTGTGCGCCGCCCTCTGCGTGGAAAGCGGGGACTTCGCCGGAGGTGATCTTCCGGATAAGCTCCTCGGGCTTGTGGATGCCGTCATCCACCCGGGTGAAGAGGACAGGCTTGCCGTCGAAGCGAGCCGTCTCGATCTTCTTTTCCGCCGCCACGATGATGCCTTCGCAGTTGGCGATCTCGTCCTTGGTCAGGATGTTCTTTGCGCCGTCGGAGCCGTTGGTCTCCACCTTGATGGGCACGCCCATCTTTGCGCCGGCCTTGTTCAGGGCCTCAGCGGCCATGTAGGTGTGGGCGATGCCGTTGACGCAGGCGGTGACAGCCAGCACCCGGTAGCCCACATTGACCTCCTGATCGGTGAAGCTCTCATCGCCGAACTGCTCTTCCTCCTGCGCGTCGATGGCGGCGAGGAAGTCCGCCGGGGTCTTGGCGGTGCGCAGCTTCTCCACGAAGTCCTCATTCATGAGCATCTGCATCATGCGGGCCAGCATATCGACGTGGAGGCTGCCATTCCGGGGCGCTGCGATGGCGAACAGCAGGTCGGTCTTGCCGTCGTCCTCGGCGTTGTACTGCACCGGGGTGCTCAGGCGGAGGGCCGCGAGGCTGGGCCGGGTGACGCAGTCGCACTTGGCGTGGGGGACGGTGATGCCGTTGTCCACATAGGTCGAGCCTTCGTCCTCGCGGGCGTAGAGGCCCTTTTTGTAGGCTTCCTTATCCTTGATGTTGCCATGGGTCGCCTGCAGTTCCACCAGACGGTCGATGATCTGGCTGCGGTCCTGCTGGGCCTCGTCCAGTGCGATGGACTGTGCCGTAAACAATTCCGTGATTCGCATAGTGTGCTCCTCTCCTTGTTTCCTTCTATCTCTTAAATCGTCGCCAACAGGGCGTCGATCATTTCCTTCTTTGCCAGCCCGAGGCTGAATGCGGTGGCGCTGCCGCAGGCAGTGCCCAGCCGGAGAGCCTCCCAATAGCTGCCGCTGCGCAGGTAGCCCGCCACAAAGCCGGCCACCATGCTGTCGCCTGCGCCCACGCTGTTGACCACCCTGCCCTTGGGGGTGCCGATGCGGTGGACTTCGCCCTTCTCGTCCAGCAGGAGCGCGCCATCCCCGGCCATGCTCACCAGCACGTTCCGTGCGCCCTTTTCCTGTAAGGTGCGGGCAGCAGCGGTGATGTCGGCGTCGGTGGTGAGGGTGCGCCCCACAATCTCGCCCAGCTCGTGGTTGTTGGGCTTGATGAGGAAGGGGTGATACTGCAATACGTTCACCAGCAGGTCGCGGGTGGCGTCCACCACCGTGTGGACGCCGTGGCCTTCCAGACGGGCCAGCAGACGCTCGTAGGTGGTCTGGGGCAGGCTGGACGGGATGCTGCCCGCCAGAATGAGGATGTCTCCCTCTGCCAGCTGGTCGAGCTGGGCTTCCAGCTGCTCCATCGCGCTCTCGGGGATGTCGGGGCCTGCACCGTTCAGCTCGGTCTCCTGCCCGGCCTTGATCTTGACGTTGATGCGCGTCATGCCCTTCGCGAGATGGATGAAGTCGGTGGTGATGCCCTGCGCGGCCAAGCCCCGCTCGAGCCATGCCCCCGTCTCACCGGCCACAAAGCCCAGCGCCGTGCTCCGGCATCCCAGCTCGGCCAGCACGCCGGACACATTGATGCCCTTGCCGCCCAGCACGCAGTCCTCGCCCTTGGCGCGGTTCACCTCGCCCACCTCCAGCGGCCTATCCAGCCGCACGACATAGTCGATGGCCGGGTTGAATGTTACCGTGTAGATCATTCTGCTGCCTCCTTTATCAGAGTGAATTGTCTGTATTTCGGATTCGGACAATGGTTCGTCAGGATCGCACCGCCGGAAAGCTCGGCGATGACCGCCGGGTAGACGCGGGCGAACTTGGAGTCATCCACAAGGAACCACGCTTCTCTGGCCCGCCGCACCGCCGTGGCCTTGACCACCGCCTCTTCGGGGTCGGGGGTGGTGAATCCGGCGTCCAGCGCCACACCGTTGGCCCCCAGAAAGGCCTTCGTGAAGTTGTACTGCTGCAGGCTGTAAAGGGCCGCAGCGCCGATGATGGCCTCTGTCTCGGGCCGCAGCAGCCCGCCCAGCAGAAAGACCTTGCAGCCCTTCTGGGCCAGCGTCCGGGCGTGGGCCACGCCGTTGGTGACGTACCGGGCATCCAGCGCCGGGCCGTTCAGCTCCCGGACGAGGGCCAGCGTGGTGCTGCCTGCATCCAGAAAGACGAAGTCCTCTGCGGTGATGAGGGCCGCAGCCGCCTTGGCGATGCACTTTTTCTGGGCGACGGCCAGTGCTTCCTTCGCGGCCATCGTCGGCTCGTCGGCGAGGAACTGGCTGTCGGGCAGCGTCGCGCCGCCGTGCACCTTGTTCACCTTGCCCATCCGGTCCAGCTCGTTCAGGTCGCGGCGGATGGTGGATTCGCTGGCATCCAGCGCCTCGCAAAGCTCCTGCACCGTCGCGGTGCGCTGCTGGCTCAGAAGCTTCATGATGCGGGCCAGCCTCTCTTCTGCCAACATCTTTATCCCTCCTGTTGCACGATTCTGGTTGTGTTTGAATCGTTTTGACTGTTTCTGTCTGTATTATAGCAAATCCTCCGTCAAAATCAATCACTTTCCGTCAATTCATCTGCCAAAATATATCTCCTAAAATCAGTCACTCTGCACAAACGGTAGGATACAACCTGCAAAAGAGCACAAAAAATCCGCCCCGGAGCGTTCTGTCCCGGGGCGAATGGCGATTTTATGACTCTGTCTGACCGATTTTGACGGCTTCTCAAGCGTCCGAACGGGCGTAGGCGTTCTTCATGCCGCTGCTCAGCTCAAAGAGGACCTTGTCCAGCGTATCGGCGGCACGCTTCTTCAGCTCGGCGGCGATGGCGGTGTTGGCCTCCTCCCGCAGAGCGGCACGCTGGCCCTCCTCGGCGGCAGAGATCTTTCTGTCGTACTGGTTCAGCAGGGCACGGCTGGCGGAAAGGACGCCCTCCTCGTACCGCTCCACATGGATGAGGCTCTTGGCGTAGGAGGCGTCGGCCATGGCGGCGATCATCCGGCTCACCCAGTAGAAGCTGTCGGTGGAGACCTCGCCGGTGGTGCAGGCGAGGTAGGCCGGGGTACGCTCCACGTTGGCGTAGAATGGCACCATGGTGTTGAAGGCGTTGGAGGCGTAGGCGATCCACTCCACTGCACGGATGTCCTCGGGCAGGTCAGGCCGCATCTGGATGAGGGCCATGAAGTCGTTGCGGTTGATGCCGATGGAGCGGTAAGCGCCCTTCATGCTCTTGTCGCCATAGCTGGCGTAGGGGTCGAAGGGAGTGCCCTGATAGTGGGAGGACAGCACATACTTCACGTCCTCCGGGGTCAGCTTCCGCTCCGGCACCATGCACCAGGGCAAGTCGTCCGACCGGGGGCCGTAGTCGGCGGCAGGGCCGTCCCAGACCCATGTATTCGGGTTGAGGTGGCGAAGCATGAACCATGCGCGGGGGGTGTTGTAGACATGGTCGGCGTCGTCGTGGCTGCCGAAAGCGTCCCGGGGGTTCAGGCAGCCGTCCAGCGAAAGGTCGAGGTGGTTGTCCCGGATGAACTCCCGCAGGTCGGACGAGCAGAGATAGTTTTCCTGTGCGCCGAAAGCATCCTCGAGGTCGAAGGCGTCGATGCCCAGCTGGTTCGGCATGACCACATAGGCGTCGTCCGGCACCCGGCGGGCCATCCAGTGGTGGCCGCCGATGGTCTCGAGCCACCAGATCTCGTCCACGTCCTGAAAGGCGATGCCGTTCATCTCATAGGTGCCGTACTCTTCCAGCAGTCTGCCCAGACGAAGCACGCCCTCCCGGGCAGAGTGGATGTAGGGCAGGACGAGGTAGACGATGTCCTCCTCGCCGATGCCGCCGGGCACTTCCGGCTGACCGTCCTGCGCGGGCTGGTAGACCACCAGCGGGTCCGCGCCCAGCACCCGGGGGTTGGAGGTGATGGTCTCGGTGGCGGTCATGCCCACGTTGGCGGCGTTGACGCCCGAAGCGGCCCAGATGCCCTTGCCCTCCACGGCGTTGGGCATTGCGGTCATCCGCAGGGCATTGCCCGGCAGGGGGATCTCCACATGGGAGAGGACCGACTGATAGACAGCCGGATGCTCCTCCGGCTGGACGACGACGAACTTTTTCGCAGTGAAGTGGCCGGAGCCGGAATCGTCGTTCCGGGCGATCATGGTCGAGCCGTCATACGAGGCTTTTTTGCCCACAAGGATGGTAGTACAAGCCATAGCTTTTATCCTCCGAAGTTTTTCTTTTTCTATGCCGAAGTTTTATGGATCCCGTCTCGCAGGTCTGTTTGCCCTGCAAAACCCATTGTATCGCGTTTCGGCAGACAGTGCAAGCCCTCACTCGCCGATATAGGCAA
This sequence comes from Faecalibacterium sp., assembly GCF_052358865.1. Classification (NCBI taxonomy): domain Bacteria; kingdom Bacillati; phylum Bacillota; class Clostridia; order Eubacteriales; family Oscillospiraceae; genus Faecalibacterium; species Faecalibacterium sp. Next base: position 52,656 of record NZ_DAWCVJ010000005.1, on the reverse strand, counting down.
AGCGCGGCTGACGTCTGCCATCCCGCTCCACTACCTCGGCCCACATGGCCGCCGGGCGCACCCAAAGCCCGCCCTCACCGTACAGGGGACGGTAGACCACCATCTCCTCCTCGGTCTCGCTGTGGCGGGCCATCCCGAGGACCTGATACTCGTTGCCCTTGAAGTGCCGGTAGCGGCCCGGGCGGATGTCGTATTGGAACTGGTACATAAGAACTCCTTCCCTGCAAAAAGCCCGGTCACAGACTGGTCTGCGCCGGACTTTTCCACTTGCTTCACCCCTGCGGGTGGAAATATTCGTAAATGGTCTGGGCCATCTGCCGCCCCACGCCGGGGGTGTTCTCCAGCTGGTCGGGGGTCGCCTCTTTTACGGCTCCCACGCTCTTGAACTGGGCCATCAGGGCCTTGGCCGTCTTGGGGCCGACGCCCGGCACCTCGGTAAGGGTGGACGAATAGCTCTTTTTGTTCATCTGCTGCCTGCGGTACGCATTGGCAAAGCGGTGCGTCTCGTCCTGAATGGCCGTGATGAAGGTAAACGTCCCCCGGTTCATGTTGATGGCGATTTCTCGGCCCTCGCTGTCCACGATGGCGCGGGTGCGGTGGTGGTCGTCCTTCACCATGCCATAGAGCGGCACATCCGCCAGCGTGGTCCCGGCAAGAGCGGCTTTGGCGGCGCTCACCTGTCCCCTGCCGCCGTCCATCAGAAGCAGGTCCGGCTTCTGGCCGAAATAGTTGCTGCTGGGTTCGCCATTTGCGGCCATTCCGGAGTATTTTTCGTATTCAGCCGCACGGCGGGAGACGGTCTCGGCCAGCGAGGCGTAGTCGTCCGTACCGGCCACCGTCTTCATCCGGAACTTCCGGTAGCCCGCCTTATAGGGCTTACCGTCCCGGAATGTGACCATGCCGCAGACGCTGGTGCCGTCGCCCCAGTTGGAAATGTCGTAGCTCTCGATGGTGCGGGGAGGCTTCGGCAGGCCCAGCACCTGCGCCATCTCGTCCAGAAGCTTTTCCTCCCGGGCATAGCGGCCGCTCTCCCGGGCCAGACGCTCGACGGCGTTGGTGTGGGCCATCTCGACCAGATGCGCCTTATCGCCCCGCTGGGGGACGTAAAGCTGCACCTCGCTGCCCCGCTTTTCGCTGAGGGCCTGCTGCAGGGCGTCGGCGTCCGGCGGCAGCTCGTCCACAGCGATGACCTTCGGGATCTGCTCGTCGTCAAGGTAGTACCGGGGCAGGAACTCCTCCCGCACCGCCGGGATGTCGGCGGTATCGTGGAAAAGAAACTCCCTCTTGTCCGTCAGCCGTCCCTCCCGGAACCGGAGAACGGCTGCACAGACGCTGCCGGGCGTGCCCGCCAGCGCCACCACGTCCATCTCCACGTCGGGGTCCACCACGACCTTCTGCCCCGCCGTCACCTTGGTGATGGCGGCGATCTGGTCGCGGATGAGGGCCGCTGTCTCAAATTCCAGCCGGTCGGAGGCCTCCTGCATCCGCTCGCTGAGGAGCTTCAGGATGTCCTTCTTGCCGTAACGGATGAGGTGGACGGCGCTTTTGACGGCCTCGTTGTAGTTCTCGCAGCTGATCTTTCCGCTGCACACAGCCATGCATTTTCCGATGTGGGCGTTCAGACAGGGGCGTCCCCGGCCGATCTCCTGCGGGAACCGCCGGTTGCACCGGGGCAGCAGGAAAGCGTCCATCGCCGTCTCGGCCATCTGCCGGGCCGCAAAGCTCGAGGTGTAGGGGCCGATATACTCCGCGCCGTCGTCCTCCTTCTGGAGGGTAAACGAGAGGCGGGGCCACTCGTCCTTCGTCACCTTGATATAGCTGTAGCCCTTATCGTCCTTGAGCAGGATGTTGTACTTGGGGGTGTGGGCCTTGATCTGACTGGCTTCCAGCACCAGCGCCTCAAACTCGCTCTGGCAGACGATGACATCAAAGGCGTAGGCATGGGCGATCATCTGGCTGACCTTGTTGTCGTGGGGCACGCCCTCCCGGAAATACTGGCTCACCCGGATGCGCAGGCGCTTGGCCTTGCCGATATAGATGATGGTGTCGCTTTTGTCCCGGATGATATATACTCCGGGCAAAAGCGGCAGCATACACGCCTTTTGGTATAGCTCCGCCTTGGTCATTCTGCGCTCTGCTTCCGGTTCTCGCGGGCCTTGCGGATGCAGCCGATGGACTGGAAGATGCCGAACCATGCGGGCAGAGTGGCCCACTGGCTGGGCTTCTCGTCCTCATCGGCCGCAAACCACAGCGCCGTCTGCACGATGAGCAGGGTCACAAAAACACCCAGCGCAAAATACCAAGGACGACCGGAATCGCAGAAATCAACATACTTGCGCAGGGTCTCTTCACTCAGTCTTTTCATGGAAATGCCTCCCTTTGTTCTGACGCAAAATACCAAAAAAGCGGCAAGGATGACCCCCGCCGCTCATACACGAATGGAACTGGATTACTCTGCAAAGCCGGACTCGACCAGCTTGATGAGGCCATCGACAGCAGCCTGCTCGTCGGCGCCATCGGCGATGATGCGGATGGTGGTGCCGCCCACGATGCCCAGAGACAGGACGCCCAGAAGGCTCTTAGCGTTCACGCGGCGCTCTTCCTTCTCGACCCAGATGGAAGACTTGAACTCATTGGCCTTCTGAATAAAGAAGGTTGCCGGACGGGCGTGCAGACCAACCTGATTTTCAACGGTAACTTCTTTGACGTACATAGTAAAACGCTCCTATCTATTATCGTTCTAAGGAATGTAATTATGTTTCGCGCCTGTTGCGTTGTGATTATTTTAGCGCAAAGCGAAACCGTTGTACAGACCCCGGACGCATTTTTGGCGGTTTTCCCAAGGATGAGGGGGGCATTTTTCACCTTTTATACAAAGACAACAAAATTATTCCCCCAGTGTTGGCGAGGCAATACAAAAGTTTTCAACATTTTTTCGACCACAGGCCGTACTATGACATTCTTCCTGCTCCTCTGACTGCGTCCGACAGGCTTTTCAGCCCTCCCAGCGCATCACGAGCAGCTCACAGCGCCGCTGCACGAAGCCGTCCTCTGCGGGGTCAAAGACCCGTGCCGCCTCCCCGGTCAGCTTCCAGCCCATCCGGCGGTAAAGGGCGATGGCGCGGGTGTTCTGGTCCAGCACGGTCAGGGTCGGATGCTCATGCTCTTCCAGCTTTTTGCGGGCAAAGTCCAGCATCTTCTGGCCGATGCCCTTTCCCCGGGCGTCTGCCGCGACGAACAGATGCTCGATACGGCCCGTCTTGTGGTCTACGCTCACCATACCGTCCGGCACATCCTTCGTGGTATGGAGATAGCAGGCCCAGCCCTCTTTTTTCTCTGCCTTGAGCTGGGCGAGGAAGGCTTCCTCCCGCAGACCCGCACAATACTCTGCCGTCCAGTTCCCGGCGCAGATGGTGCGGCGTCCCTCACAAAAGAGCTTCCCCGCCGCCTGATACTGTTCCTCCGTCCGGACGAGGCGGACGTTTTCGCCCCGTTTCCACTTGGGCAGCTCGGTGATGGGGTGGGTCTCACACCACTGTTCATACAGCTCCGGGCGGCGCAGACGGGTGCGCTCCCGGCTCTTTTCGCCCCGCCATGCGTCGATCTTCTGGTGGTCGCCGCCCAGCAGGACGTCGGGCACGGCACGGCCCTCCCAGACCTCAGGGCGGGTATACTGGGGATATTCCAGCAGGCCGTCCCAGTAGCTCTCCTCCTCGTAGCCCTTCTGCTCGGCCAGAACGCCGGGCTTGAGGCGGAGCACGCTGTCGGCCACCACGAGGCTGGCCAGCTCGCCGCCGGTGAGGATATAGTCGCCGATGGAGATCTCTTCGTCCGCAAAAGCATCGATGACCCGCTCATCGATGCCCTCATAGTGGCCGCAGACCAGCGTGAGGTTGTCGTACTCGGCCAGTCTGCGGGCGTGCTCCTCGGTGTAGCGCTGACCACCCGCCGTCAAGAACACGATATGCGGGGCAGGACGCCCCTGTTCCGCCACTTCCTTCTGGACGGCCCGCAGACAGTCGGCGATGGGCTGGGCGTAGAGCACCATGCCGCAGCCGCCGCCGTAGGGGTAATCGTCGGTCTGCTTCTGCTTGTTGAGGGTGTAGTCCCGGATCTGATGGCAGTGGGTCTCGATATAGCCGCGCTTGGCCGCGCGGCCGATGATGCTGGCGTCCAGCACCTGCTGGCACATTTCGGGGAAAAGGGTCACGATGTCCACGCGCATTCCCATCGCTCACTCCCCCTCCCGCTCACTGTCACAGTCGTCATCCAGCAGGCCCGGGATGGGTGTGACGAGGATATAGCCCTCGGGCGGGTTGCGCTCTTTCAGGAAAGCGTCCACGCCGGGGAACATATATTCTTTTCCGCCGGGGGCTTTGACCGTGTAGATGTCCTGTGCGCCGGGATGGTCCACGCTGGTGACGACGCCGTACACCTTGCCGGTGTCGGCGTCCCGCACCTCGCAGCCGATGAGGTCGGCCACATACCACCGGCCCTCCGGCAGGGTGGCGTCATTGCGGTCGAAGTAGAACACCTGCCCCCGCAGGGCGCGGGCGGCGTCCATGTCATTCACGCCCTCCAGCTGGAGCAGCGCCATCTGCCCCTGCGGGCGGATGGAAGTGATGTTATAGCACTTGCCGCCCTTTGCCGAGGCATAGAGGCGGCCCGTCTTTTTGAGGAAATCCACGCCATCGCACCACAGCTCCAGCTTCATTTCGCCGCGCACGCCGTGGGTGGTGACGACCTTGCCTGCTTCCAGATATTGCTGCATAAATTCGCTCCTGTTTAGCGTTCTTGCCCTCTCCGTCAATGCTTCGCATTGCCACCTCTCCCAAAGGGAGAGGCTTTTGGCTCCCCCTTTGGGGGAGCTGGCGCGCAAGCGCCTGAGAGGGCAAGCTCGTTTATAAATCAAAAAGGCCCTTTGCCATTACAGCAAAGGGCCTGTAGGGTGCTTAGTCGATCTCAACAAGGACCTTTTCATCGACCCGCACAGCAGCCGCGCGCATCACCACACGAATGGCTTTTGCGATCCGGCCCTGCTTGCCGATGACACGGCCCATATCTCCCTCTGCCACGCTCAGGTGGTAGACGATGGTGCCGTCCTCGCGGGGGGCGTCCACCGTGACCTTGACGGCGTCCTTATCCTCCACGAGGCCGCGGGCAACTGCCAGCAACAGCTCCTGCATGAGTCAGCCCTCCACCTTACAGAATGTTGGACTTCTTCAGCAGCACACGGACGGTGTCGGTGGGCTGAGCGCCGTTGGCGATCCAAGCCTTGGCCTTCTCACCGTCGATGCTCACAACGGAAGGCTCCTGATTGGGATCGTAGGTGCCGATCTCCTCGATGAAACGGCCGTCGCGGGGGAAGCGGCTGTCAGCGACAACAACACGATAGAAGGGAGCCTTCTTGGCGCCGACGCGGCGCAGACGAATCTTAACTGCCATGGTAATATCCTCCAAAAATTTCTTGTTCCCCGGCTTGCGGGGGTTAAATCTATCTGTACAACCCCGTGCCGGGGTGTATACCGTAATTATTTCATGCCCCGGAAGGCGCCCGGGTTGCCCATCATGCCGCCCAGCTTGCGGGCAAAGCCCTTCGGGCTTTTCTTGAGCTGCTTCATCATCTTCTGCATCATCTCAAACTGCTTGAGCAGCTTGTTGACGTCAGACACCTGCGTGCCGCTGCCCGCTGCGATGCGGCGCTTGCGCTTGGGGTTGATGATGGAGGGGTCCTCTCGCTCGGCCTTGGTCATCGAGTAGATCATGGCCTCGATGCGGTCGAAGGCCTTCTCGTCGATCTGGCTGGCGTCGATGCCGGACATCCCGGGCAGCATGCTCAGCATGGCACCTGCGCCGCCCATCTTGCGGATCTGGGCGAACTGGGCCAGCATATCGTTCATATCGAACTTGTTTTCCATCATCCGCTTGGCGGTCTCTTCGGCCAGCTTCTCGTCGGCGGCGTCCTGTGCGCGCTCGATGAGGCTCAGCACATCGCCCATGCCGAGGATGCGGCTTGCCATGCGGGAGGGATGGAAGACCTCAAGGTCGTCCAGCTTTTCGCCGGTGCCCTGAAACTTGATGGGCTTGCCGGTAACGGACAGCACCGAGAGAGCTGCGCCGCCGCGGGTATCGCCGTCGGTCTTGGTGAGGATGATGCCGTCGATGCCCACCGTCTCGTTGAAGGTCTTTGCGACATTCACCGCGTCCTGACCGGCCATGGCGTCCACGACCAGCAGCGTCTCGTCCACGGGGACGGCTTCTTTGATCTGGACCAGCTCCTGCATCAGCACTTCGTCGATCTGCAGTCGGCCCGCGGTATCAAGGATGACGATGTCGTTGCCGTAGTCCTTGGCGTGGGACAGCGCCTTGCGGGCGATCTCCGGGGGCTTGGCACCCGGCAGGGTGAACACCGGCGCACCGGCCTGCTTGCCCACCACCTGCAGCTGATCGATCGCGGCGGGGCGGTAGATGTCGCAGGCCACCAGCATCGGGCGGCGGCCCTGCTTGATGTAATACTTGGCCAGCTTGGCTGCGTGGGTCGTCTTACCGTTGCCCTGCAGGCCGCAGAGCATGATGATGGTCTGGCCCTTGTTCTTGATGACCAGACGGGGGGCTTCCTCGCCGCCCATCAGAGCGATCAGCTCTTCGTTGACGATCTTGACCACCTGCTGGGCGGGGGTCAGGCTCTCCATGACCTCCTGCCCCATCGCACGCTCCGAGACCTTTGCGCAGAAGTCCTTCGCCACCTTGTAGTTGACGTCGGCTTCCAGCAGGGCCATCCGGACCTCACGCATAGCGGCCTTGATGTCCGCCTCGTTCAGCTTGCCGTGGCCGCGCAGCTTTTTGAACACACCGGCAAGGCGGTCGGTCAAAGATTCAAATGCCATTGTGCGGTGCTCCTCTCAAATCCATTTTCAGCTCTCATTCACTTCGTCGATGGAGCGGATGAGCCTCAGCATCTTGGTCAGGGTGGCGGCATACTCGGTGGTGGTCAGCCGGGCACCGGGGCCGGTGCATTCGAACCGGGCGTCGATGACCAGCTGCTCCAGCTCTTCCAGTGTCTGCTGCACCCGGCGGTACCGGGCAGCAAAGCCCACTTTGTCTTCCAGCTCCTTGAGGGTCGTTTCGCCATGCTTGATGGCGTCCCGCGCCCCCTGCCGGGTGATGCCGAAGTTTTCTCCGATCTCGCTGAGGGAGAGGTCGTCGTTGTAATACTGGCGCAGCATCTCGCGCTGTTTGGGCGTGAGCACCTCGCCGTAAAAATCGAGCAGATAGCCCATTTCAAAGTCTTTTGCCATGTTCTGTCCTGCTCTGACCTCCGCTGTTTGTAAAGGTTTTTTGCTTTACATACGAAGTATAGCAGACGCCGCCCCCTTTGTCAAGAACTTTTTGCGTCATTTTGCCAGATTTTCTCCACATTTTTCTCTTTTCTGCCCAAATCCCGCTTGACGCTTCCGGCCCTTTGCGCTAAAGTTATAGGTGCTGACCCTTGTTGTATCCCGGAAGACGAAAGGAGGCCGCCCGTGCCCATCTACCCCAACATCTACCAGACCCTGCTGCCCGGCCCCATCGTCGAGCTGCGGGGTTATCTTGCGGCCTGCGGGCTGCGGGGACGGCTGTACGCCTATCTGAACTACAACGGCCCCACCGGCACCGCCCGGGACGAGCTGGCTGAGGGGATGCTGGCGCTGGCCCTTGCGCGGGGGGCGCTGACCCCCGGCCAGCCCATCGTGGAGGCCGTGTCAGGCCCCTTTGCCACGGCGCTGACGCTGGCGGGACAGACGGCTGGCCACCCGGTGGTGCTGGTCATGCCGGAGGATGCCCCCGCCATGCGGCAGGAAAGCCTGCTCCGCCTCGGGGCACAGATCCTCCACACCCCCGCGCAGGCAGGCCCTGCCGGGGCACGGACGGAGGCAGAGGCAAAGGCCGCCGAGAAGGGCTGGTTCTACATGGACTGGCTGCGCAGTGACGACAACCCCACCTACCACCGCCGGGTCACCGGGCCTGCGCTGGTGCGCTCCATCGCCCGGGAAGGCTCGAGCATCGTGGACAGCATCGTCATCGGGGTGGGCAGCGGCGGCACCATCACCGGCGTGGGCGAGACGGTCAAGGCGTGGACGAACGATGTCCGCATCGTGGCGGTGGAGCCATACGAGAGTCAGGCCCTCAGCGGCGGACTCACCGGGCCTCACGGCATCCCGGACATCGGCTTCGGCCTCGTGCCCGGCAACTACAACGCCTACGTCGTGGACAACATCGCCGCCGTCACCACCGCCGACGCAGCCCGGGCCGCGCAGCGGGTCCTGCGCACCGACGCCATCCCGGCCTCCCCCAGCGCAGGCGCAGCCCTCCATGCAGCGGCGCAGCTCATCGCCAACGGCACCAGCCGCTCGGCGCTGGCGGTGTTCAGCGGGCGGCAGAGCATCTTATAAGCATATTCAATATAAAAGGAAAAGAGAAGGACGCATGACAAAAGACATGACGACCGGGGCCATCACGCCCCTTCTGGTCGATTTCACCGTTCCGCTGGTACTGGGCAACCTGTTCCAGCTCACCTACAACGCCGCCGACAGCATCATCGTGGGCAAATTCGTGGGCGAGGACGCCCTCGCCGCCGTCGGCACCTCCAATCCGCTGATGACGCTGGCCATCCTCTTCATCAACGGGCTTTGCCTCGGCGCGGGCATCCTCGTCAGCACGGCCTACGGCGCGGGCGACACCCAGCGGGTGGAGCGTCAGGTCTCCACCACCGCCATCGCGGGCACCGTATTCTCGCTGGTCTTTTCGGCCCTCTGCGTCCTGCTGGCGACGCCCCTGCTGCGGCTGATGCAGGTGCCGACGGAGATCCTGCCCATCGCGGTGCAGTACCTCCGCATCGTGTTTGCCGGACTCATCTTCACCTTCTTCTACAACTTCCTCGCGGCCACCATGCGGGCGCTGGGGGACAGCAAGAGCGCCCTCTACTTCCTGATGATAAGCTCTGTGCTGAACATCGGCGGCGACCTGTTCTTCGTCGAGGTGCTGGGCTGGGGCAGCGAGGGCTGCGCCCTCTCCACCGTCCTCAGCGAGGCCCTCTGCTGCGTGCTCTGCGTCATTTACATCCAGTGCAGGATTCCTGTCCTTCAGCTGGGTCGGCGCTGGCTGGTCTTTGACAGCTCGCTGCTGCGCAGCACCGTCCAGTACGGCTGGACCAGCGCCATGCAGCAGGCCACCGTCCAGCTGGGCAAGATTGCCGTGCAAGCCATCGTCAACACGCTGGGCGTCAACGCCATGGCGGCATTCACCGCCGCCAGTCGGGTGGACGACTTCACCTATATGCCCCAGCAGAACATCGCCCACGCCATGACCACCCTGATGGCCCAGAACCACGGCGCAGGCAAAAAAGAGCGGGTGCGGCAGGGCTTTTTCTGCGGCCTGCGCATCGAGCTTGTCTACGGCCTGCTCCTGATGGCAGTCTGCCTGCTCTTTGCCCGCCCCATCATCTCCCTCTTCGTGGACGACCCCGCCGTCGTCGAGCTGGGCGTCCAGTTCCTGCGGTGCGCCTCCCTCTTCTATCTGATGCCCGGCGTGACCAACGGCATTCAGGGCGGCTTCCGGGGTCTGGGCGACCTGAAGATCACCTTGACCAGCAGTATGCTCAACATGGGCTTCCGGGTGCTGGCCGCCGCCATTCTGATCCTGCTGCTCAAAGTCGAGCTTCGGTTCCTGCCCGTGAGCTACGGCATCGGCTGGCTCTCCATGCTGATCTACGAGCTGCCCCTGCTCATCCGCTATCTGAAGGAAGACAAGCTGTAAAGACAGCAAAAGACCTCTGCACGCCATCTCGTGCAGAGGTCTTTTTTGGTTTCAGTTCTCCTTTTCCACCTTGCTCAGGAGGATGCGGTCGTTGTCGAGGGCCTTGCCTGCGTTCTCGCGGAACTTTTCCAGCAGGTCGTCCACCGTCATCCGGCTCCGGGCCTCGCCCTTGACGTCGAAAACGATGCGTCCTGCATCCATCATAAGGGTGCGGTTGCCCAGCTCCAGCGCCTGATGCATATTGTGCGTGACCATCAGGCAGGTGATCTTCTTCTCGGCCACGATGCTCTTGGTCAGATCCAGCACCTTTTCCGCCGTGGCGGGGTCGAGGGCGGCGGTGTGCTCGTCCAGAAGCAGGAGCTTCGGGGTGACGAGGGTGGCCATCAGCAGGGTCAGCGCCTGACGCTGACCGCCCGACAGCAGACCCACCGGCTGTTTCATCCGGTCTTCGAGGCCCATGTCCAGCAGGGCCAGCTTTTCGCGGAAGATCTCCTTGTCTTTGCGGGAGATGCGGGAGAAGATGGCGTTGGGGGCAGTTCCGGCGCGCAGATAGGCCAGCGCCAGATTCTCCTCGATGGTCATGTTGGGGGCTGTGCCCTTGAGGGGGTCTTGGAACAGGTGGCCGATGACCCGGCTGCGCTGATATTCCGGCGTAAAGGTGATGTCCTCATCGCCCAGCGTGATGCTGCCCTCGTCGGCGATGAAACCGCCGGTGATGGCGTTGAAGAGGGTGGATTTGCCCGCGCCGTTTGAGCCGACGATGGTGGCGAAGTCTCCCGCCTCCATCGTCAGGCTGACACCGTTCAGGGCGATCTTTTCGTTGACGGTGCCGGGGTTGAAGGTCTTGTGCAAACCGCGAAGCTCAAGCATCTCCATCTCACACACGCTCCTTCCGGGTCCGGGCCGCATTGCGGCGCTTCTCAAAGGCGATTTTTTCTTTGATCGCAGGCATCGAGATGGCCACAGCCACGATGATGGCGCTTACCAGCTTCATCGCAGCCGCCGGGACGTTGAAGCGGAGGGCCACCGCCACGATGAAGCGGTAGAGGCAGCTGCCGAAGACGACGCCCAGCACCCGGCGCACCATCGTCCGCCTGCCCACCAGCGTTTCGCCAATGATGAGGGAGGCCAGCGCAATGGTCACCATACCGGTGCCCACGTTGATGTCGCAGCTCTTCTGGTACTGGGCCAGCAGACCGCCGGACAGGGCGGTCAGTGCGCCCGAGATGCACAGGCCCACCGTGATGGTAAAGGCCGGGTTGATGCTGGAAGCCCGCACCATCGCGGCGTTGTCGCCGGTGGCGCGGATAGACAGGCCGAGGCGGGTGCCGAGAAAGCCCACCATCGCGGCCCCGGCCAGTGCGATGACCGCCGCCGCCAGCACCAGCTTATACCAGCCGCCCGTAAAGCTCAGGGCGCGCTTGGCGATGGAAAAGACCGTCTCGGTCTTGACCAGCGACATGGTGGAGGAGAAGCCCATCACCGCGAGGTTGATCGTATACAGGCCGGTGTTGACGATGATGCCGGCCATGATGCTCTCGACCCCGAGCCGGGTCTGCAAAAAAGCCGTAACGAAGCCAGAGCACACGCCAGCCGCCATCGCCGCCAGCAAGGCGAGGAAGGGGTGGCCGGTCAGCGCCACCTGACAGGCGACGGCGCAGCCAAGGGTGAAGCAGCCGTCGGTGGACAGGTCCGCGATATTCAGGATGGAATAGCTCAGAAACAGAGCCAGTGCAACGAGGGCGTAGATGCAGCCCAGCTCGAGCGCGGTCTGGATGACATTGAGCGAAAAGATACTCGCCAGCATGGTGTGCTCCTTTAACAGTTAATGTACAGTTCAGCCAAAGTTCTCCGCCGTGGTCACTTCCACGACCTCGGTGCAGTAGGGCGCAAAGGCCTTTTTCACGGTGTCGAGATCGAGGCCCAGAGCCTCGCAGGTCTCGGTGTTGATGGTAGCGATGCCGTTGTCGAAGGTCTGGAAGGGCAGGTCTGCGGGGGTCTTGCCGTCGCAGAGCAGCTCCACCACCATATCGGCCGTGGCCTCGCCCAGCTGGACGTAATCGACGCCGTAGCCCACGAATGCGCCGTTCAGTGCGAAGCTGTCCGCGCCGGTGTAGTGCTGGACGCCTGCCTCGATGAAGGTCTCGTAGATGGACAGCTCCGCGGTCATGACGGTATTGTCGGTAGGGGTAAAGACGGCCTTGACACCGGCAGCGATGAGGGCCTCGGCGGCCATCTGCACCTCGGCGGTGGTGGTGCCGTTCTTTTCGATGTACTTGATGCCCTTGCCATCGCAGAAGGCCTTGGCGTCGGCGATGGCCTGGGTGGAGGCATCTTGACTCAGGTCGTACAGCAGACCGATGGTGTCGATGTCGGGGTTGACGGCCAGAATGAGGTTCATGATGGCGTCCGTGTTCAGGGCGTCGGAGGTGCCGGTGATGTTCGGCTCGGTGTCGAAGCCGGCGGCGGCGGGGTCGGTAACGGCAGAGTAGACCACGGGGATGTCGGTGTCCTCCACTGCAGCCAGCATGGTAGCGGCGGTGGGAGTGGCCACAGCCACGATGACGTCTACCCCATCGGCCACGAGGTCGGCGCCGATCTGGTTCAGGTTGGTCTGGTCGGCCTGTGCGTTGGCGTAATAGTCGGCGTAGTCGAAGGTGACGCCCTTCTCCTTGGCCACCTCATCCAGACGGCTCTCCACCGACTCGACGATCTGGTTCAGGGAGGCGTGGTCCACATAGTTGACGATGCCGACCTTAAAGGTCTGCCCTGCCTCGCTGGCGGCAGCAGAAGAAGCTGCTGCGCTGGAAGCGGTGCCGGACGCAGTGCCCGAGGCCGAAGAGCCGCAGCCGGTCAGGCCCAGAGCGGAAACCGTGGCGGCGGCCATTGCCACCTTCAGAAAACTGCGGCGGGAGATCATGTTCATGGTTTTCATAGCGGTTGCTCCTTCCTTGGAGCGGGCGGCATATAAAATAAAAACCCGCTCCACCTGCGGGACGGGCTTTTGTTCTCGTATAACAAAACGACCCTGTCCCTGTGTGTTCATCCACAAGGACAGAGTCGAGAAATTCGAATCTGCGGTGCCACCTTGCTTGCTTTGCCCGTCTTCCCTCGGAAGCTGCAAAGCCCCTCACGGAGAGCCAACACTCCCCTGCCCTGTAACGGAGGCTTCCGTCCCAAGCTACTAGAGGCTCTGCCTCATTTGCCCGGCCCTCGGCGGCCCACGAATCTCTGCCCCGCTCTCACCCGTTTTCACTGTCCGGGTTCACTGAAGATGCGCTGTGCAGGTTCTCTTCCGCCTCATCGGTTTGATTGCATTATACACTTTATCTGTGTAAAGTCAAGAGGAAATCTCAAATTTTCCGTCAGATTTTTTCACGCTGTGTCACTCCATGTTGAGCCTGTTTCGCATCAGCCAGACCGTCAGCCCGAACCAGAACACCCCGAACGCTGCCGCGATGCCCAGCGTGAGGGCCGCGCAGCCCATGAGCGCAGAGAGGGCGGTCTGGATGCTGCCGGCATCGCCCACGACGGTATAGAGGGCCGTCTCATAGACTCTGGCACCCACACGCAGCAGCTTTTCGATCCAGCCCTGAACGTACTGCATCCCGAAAAAGCTCAGGATGCCCGCCAGCGCAGGATGGCTCTTGAACTGATGGCCCACCATGCAGGCGGCGTAGATGCAGGCGATGGCACTGACCATCCGCACGAAGCAGACGAGGCCGCTGAAGAGCATCATCTCCCAGAACGCCATGTCGTACCGCGCAAATGCCTCCCGGAGCTGCGACAGCATCCACGGCAGCTGGTCGAGCAGGTCTATCTCCGCCATCATCAGGATGGCCAGAATGCCGAAGGAGAGGCCCGCCGCAAAGATACTGCACACGCTCCACACCGTGCCCGAGATGAGCTTTGCACCCACGAGCTGAGCCTCCGTCACCGGCAGGGTATGCATCAGATAGCCCTCCCGGCCCAGCAGGTTGCCGTAGAACCGCTGCACGATGGTCATGACGGTGACGACTGCCGTGCCGATGAGGACCGCCGTGTACGCAAGACTCAGCAGGCCCACGGCGGTAGAATAGGCGTCGCTGTTTGTGCCGTTCCAGCCCCGGATCGAGGCACCAAACAGCACCGACACCGCCAGCAGAGCCAGATACAGCCCGCCGTAGGTGCGGGCCGTGGCCCGGAACTCATGTTTCAGTAATTTTTTCAGCATTTGAATACCTCCCGGAAATACGCATCCACGCTCATGCCCTCAGTCTCACGGAGTTCCTCCACCGACCGATGGGCGAAGACTTTTCCGTTTTTCAGGAACACCGCCTCGTCCAGCACCGGTTCCACATCCTCGATGAGGTGGGTGGAGAGGATGACCGAGGCATCCCGGCTGTAGTTGGTGAGGATGGTGTTCAGGATGTAATCCCGTGCCGCCGGGTCCACGCCGCCGATGGGTTCATCCAGCAGATAGAGCCGGGCGTTCCGGCTCATGGCGAGGATGAGCTGGACCTTCTCCTTGTTTCCCTTCGAGAGGCTCTTGAGGATGGCTTTGGGCGAAAGCTCCAGCTTTTCCAGCATCTCACTGGCCTTTGCGGTGTCGAAGTCGGCGTAAAAATCCCGGAACATCTCCACAAGCTGCTCCACCCGCATCCAGTCGGGCAGCCACTGGGCGTCCGGCAGATAGGAGACGATGGCCTTGGTATCCGGGCCGGGAGCCATGCCCGCCACTTTGATGCTTCCCGCCGTGGGTTGCAAAAGGCCGTTCGCCAGCTTGATGAGGGTGGTCTTGCCGCTGCCGTTGGGGCCGAGCAGGCCCACGATGCGGCCAAAGCCGATGTGCAGGTCGATGCTGTCGAGGGCGTTCGTCCCCTTCTGGTAGGATTTCGTCAGTCCCTCACAGGTCAGAAGTTCATTCATTCCGTTCACTCTCCTTTGTTTCCCAGCCCGTCACCAGCGCGGCGGCCTGTGCCGGGCCGTAGCCGATGCCGCGCATTTTTTCCAGATATTCAGCGGTCACAGCCCGGGCCGTCTCATCCCGCAGCTTTTCCAATAAAGCGGTGTCCTCGGTGACGAAGCGGCCCGTTGTCCGCTCGGTGCGGACGAGGCCCTCCGCTTCCAGCTGGGCCAGCGCCCGCTGCATGGTGTTGGGGTTGACCCCCGCTGCCGCCGCCAGATCACGCACCGAGTCCAGATGCCCGCCGGGCGGATAGACCCCCGCCAATATCTTTGCCTTGAGACGTTCCACGATCTGCGCATAAATGGGGCGGCTCGTGTCGAATCGTTCTCCCATCCTCTCATCTCCTTGTGTTGCTGTACTAAGTGCTTAATACAATAATACTCGTTTTTGGTTTTTTGTCAAGAGGGGAATTTCCAATCCCTGCAAAATATGCTATACTATCTCTTGTATGCTACAGGAAAATGCGCAGGAGCACAGAAAACTATGAAAGCGACCATTATCATCCCCAACATCAACGGCAAAGGCTGGCTCAAAGACTCCATCGAGTCGGTCTACGCCCAGACCGAACAGGATTTCGAACTCATCGTGGTGGACAACGGCTCCACCGACGAGAGCCTCGAGCAGGCCCGCAGCTATTGCAGCCGGCCCAACTTCACCCTCATCGAGAACGGCTGCAACACCGGCTTCTCCCATGCCGTGAATCAGGGCATTGCCCGGGCGAAGAGCGAGTTCGTGGTACTGTTCAACAACGATGCCTTTGCCGAGCCTCAGTGGCTGGCCGAGCTGCTCCGCGCCGCCGAGAGCGACGAGAAGATCTTTGCCGTCCAGAGCCTTATGATCCGCCACTTCGACCGGGAGCTGGCCGACGACGCCGGTGACTACGTCACATGGATGGGCTTTGCCTGCAAGACCGGCGACGGACGCCGGGCCAGCCGGTACACCAGACAGAAGCGCATCTTCTCGGCCTGCGGCGGCGCGGCCCTCTACCGCAAGAGCATCCTTGACGAGATCGGCGTCTTTGATGAAAATTTCTTCGCCTACTTCGAGGACGTAGACCTCAGTTGGCGGGCCAACAACGCGGGCTACAAAAACATCCTCTGCCCCACAGCCAAGTGCTACCACATCTGCGGGGCCAGCACCGGCGCGGTGCGGTACAACGCCTTCAAAAGCCAGCAGAGCGGTCGGAACAGCATCCTCCTCCCCCTCAAAAACGAGCCTCTTCTGATGCTCCTCCTCAACTTCATCCCGCTGGCGCTGGGCTATCTGCTCAAGTGCTACAAGTTCCACAAGCAGGGCTTCGGCGAAGCATGGGACAAGGGGATGCACGAGGCCTTCGACCTGCTCCGAAGCGGTCGCCTCGGCAAGCGCCCCTTCCGCCTGCGTGACCTGCCCAACTACATCCTCATGGAGCTGTGGATGATCTGGAACATGGTACCCTATCTGTGGTACCGGCTGGTGGTCGTGAGATTTGATCTGAAATAACAATAAGCCCGCCCCACTGTGAAAGCCACAGCAGGGGCGGGCTTACTCATACAAACTGGAATTTATGTCAATGCGAACTCAATCTCATCAAGTTTATTTGTTATTGCGTTCTTTTTCCCTGTCTCCTTAAAGCCTATTCGACGATAGAGTCTCCCAGCATTTATATTATTCTCAAGAATCCACAGCGTAGGGGTATCCGTACATTGGCCTACTGCGTATAGTAACAATTTCGTTCCATAACCCATGTTTTGCATATCTGGAAGAATATAAAGATCCTCTATTAAACCCTTTGTTACAGAAACAACCCCTATTGGTTTTTCTTCTACAAGCATATAAAGCTTTGTTCCGTTGTTCATCTTGTTTCTCAAATACTCCTGTTGCCGATCTGGCGTGTGTGTTTCTATGAAATCAGGAGTACAAAATGCACGATGCGATTCCTTCCAGGATATTGAATGGATGGTTGCGGCTTGAAGAAGATTTGTTTCATCTACAGGTACTATCATACTTACCTCCACAAATTCCGATTTGTTGAACTAAGCCGAGTATACCACACGTTCCAACAAAAGAATACTTCTGTACACAAAAATCCCATGTCCGATACCGTATGGTACAGACATGGGATTTTCTTCTGCGTCTTTACGCCGCCGGGCTGGCTGCGCTCTCGGCCTGCGGCTCGGCCTGCGGCTCGGCTTCCGCAGAGGCCGCTGCGGAGCTTGCCGGGGCCTCGCCGCCGGTAGCGAGGATGGCATCCTCCACATCGCTGTCCGCCATCGGTGCGGGCTGGCTGGCGGCAGATGCCGCCGTCTGCTCCGGCTTTGTCTCGCTCTCGGTCAGGCCGGTGAGATACCAGCTGCCGCTCTGACGGCTGAAGAGGTAGTCCATATACTTGGTCGGCGTGTCCGAATTTGTGACGAGGATGCTGTCGTCCGCGTTCTGGGTGGGGATGTAGCCCACGGTGACGTGGAGAAGGCCGCCCTTCTTGAACAGCTTGGTGACGGTGGCTCGGTAGCTGCCCACGCCGCCGGTGACGGGGATCTTGTAGCACTGGGTGGCGTCGTCGAACTCGATGGTCATATCCTCCATCTCGAACGTCTTATGGGTCATGCGGAAGCTGGGGCCTACGAGCTTTGCAAGGTAGGCGTCCACATCCACCGACGGGATGAGCAGCTGTTCGGTATCGGGGTCGGTGTTGTAGCCCTCGAAGCCGCCCTGCGTCTCCTGAATGCTGTACACACAGCCCCAGACTGCGGCTTCGCGGAGGGTCAGGTCGTCGATGTTCTCGATGCCGTCGAAGGGCACCGGGTCGAACAGCACAAGGCCCTCCAGTTTATCTTCGTATTCCTGCCGCTGGGCGGTGTCGTCGAACAGCTTTGCCACAGCGCTCACACCTGCGTGCAGCACCGTCAGCGTGCCGATGAGCACCAGCACGGCGATGAGCAGCCCGAGGGCCTGACGGCCGCGGCGGCGGTGGAGCCGGGCGTGTTCTTCCGGGGTCATTTCCATCTTCATATGATTATCGTCTCCTGCGTTATTGCACTTTTCAGATAGAAACAGTATACCACATTCCCGGGCAGGGTGCAAAACCCCGCCGGTGTTATTTTGGTGAAACTGCCTCAGAAGCTGTTTTTATAGCCAGAGTGTGCCAGATGGGCGAAGCTTTTCGCCGGCAGACAAGGCGATTTTCCGCAGCAATCCTTGGCGGATTGCAAGGGAAAACAACGCAGTATGCCAGCGAAAAGACCGCCCAGATGGTGCGCAATGGTTATGAAAACAGCTTCTCAATCCCAGCTTTTCCAGACGTCGGGCTGGTAGCCCACGGTGGCCTGACGGCCATTGCGGACGATGGGGGTGCGGAACAGCTGCTGGTTCTCAAAGAGCTTGTCTTCCTTCTGCCAGTCCACCAGCGCGTCCAGCAGCGCCAGCGTCTGCTTGTCCTTGGCGTTGGGATTCACCAGCGCCTGCCAGCCGCCCAGCGCCCGGGACACGTTCTCGAACTCGCCCCGGCTCATCTCTTTTTCTTTCAGGTCGATCATCTGGAATTTGATGCCGCGCTCCTTAAAATAGCGCTGCGCCTTTTTGGTATCGAAGCACTTGGTGGTGCCGAAGATCTGGATGTTCATGGTCTTACCCTCCTGTTGATTCTGTTCTATTGTAGCATATCTGCGCCCGAAAGCCTATACCTGCGCGCATATTTTGCCCCCGTCCGGACCAAACTGCTCTCAACACGCTCTGCGTGAACGCATGGGAGGTGCTTTTTATGAAAGCTTTCGTAGACCCTGAACTCTGCATCGGCTGCACCCAGTGCGCCGGGCTTTGCCCCGGCGTGTACCAGATGGAGGGCACGCTGGCCGTCGCCATCCCCGGCGACATCCCGCCCGACGAAGTCCCGCTGGCCGTAGACGCTGCCAACGCCTGCCCCGTGGGGGCGATAAGGGTGGAATAAAGCAGCTATATCAAAGGGACTGCTGGACTAAACCTCTCAGTCTCGCTTCGCTCGACAGCTCCCCTACCGAGGGGAGCCTCTGGCGAAGAGAGAAAGCCCTGCGCCATGCCAAAGCCTCCCCTCGATAGGGGAGGTGGCACGGCGTCAGCCGTGACGGAGAGGTTTATTCCGCAGTCTCTTTTTTCTTTGCGCCGTTCGTGCTATACTATAAGATGTGAAATTATGGAATGGAGGACCACAAGCTATGCGTTTACTGGTCATCGACGGCAACAGCATCGCCAACCGTGCCTTTTACGGCATCAAGCTGCTGACCACCAAGGACGGCCGCTACACCAACGCCATTTTCGGCTTTCTGAATATCCTGCTCTCCCTGCTCAAGGAATGTGACCCCGACGAGGTGGCCGTGGCCTTCGACCTCAAGGCCCCCACCTTCCGCCACAAAATGTACGACGGCTACAAGGCCACCCGCCACAAGATGCCCGACGAGCTGGCCGCACAGATGCCGGTGCTGAAAGAGCTTCTGGCTGCGCTGGGCTACCGCGAGGTGACAGCGGAGGGCTGGGAGGCCGACGACATCCTCGGCACCCTGTCCGCCGCCTGCGCCGCCCGCAGCGACGACTGCTTCCTCGCCACCGGAGACCGGGACAGCCTGCAGCTGGTCAGCGACACCACCACCGTCCTGCTGGCTACCACCGCCATGGGCCGCAGCAAGACCGTCACCATGGACGTGGAGGCCGTGAAGGAAAAATACGGCGTCTCCCCCCGCCAGCTCATCGACATCAAGAGCCTGATGGGCGACGCCTCCGACAACATCCCGGGCGTCAAGGGCATCGGCGAGAAGAGTGCCGTCACCCTCATCCAGAAATACGGCAGCCTCGCAGGGGTCTACGCCCACCTCGACGACACCGCTGACAAGACCATCAAGCCCAAGCAGCGGGAGCATCTGGCCGAAGACCGGGCGATGGCTGAGCTGAGCTACACGCTGGGCACCATCCGCACCGACGCCCCCATCGACACCGCCGAGGGTGCGTATGTCGTGGGTGAGGGCAACAAGGCCGAGGCCGTCCGGCTGATGCAGGAGCTGGAGCTGCACTCCCTCATCACCCGCTTCGGCCTCAGCGACGTCGCGCCTGCTGCCGACCCGGCCAAGGCCAGCGCCGGGCCGCTGCCGGAGGCCGGGATCGCCGCTCTGCCCGCAGAGCCAAAGGGCCATTACCTCGTGGCGGCCCGGCCTGCCGTCATGGGAAAGCAGGGCACCCGCATCGTGGAGCTGCAGCCCGCCGCATGGTATGCCGTGCAGGACAGGACCGTCTTCCCGCTGGAGGCCGACGACCTCCTCCGCCTGCTGGACAACGCGGACGTCACCCTCGACGTCTTCGACAGCGCCCCACTCTACGCCCGTGCGATGGCGGCGGGCGGCTGGGGCAGCAGCATCATCTGGGACGGCAAGCTGGCGGCGTATCTGCTGGACGCTTCGGCCTCGAAGTACAACCTCTCCGAGCTGATCATCCGCTACCGCGCCGACGCTGCCTTCACCTGTGAGGCATGGCCGGACGCCGGTGCTCTGGCCGACCTCTTCGCCAAGATGAAGGCGGAGATCACCGCGCTGGGCGAGGACGCGCTCTACAACGACATCGAGTTCCCGCTGGCACAGGTGCTGGCCGACATGACCCGCATCGGCATCCTCGTGGACCGGGAGGGCATCGAGAAGTTCGGCGTGAAAATGCGGGCCGAGCTGGAAGACGTCCTCACCCGCATCCATATGGAGACAGGCAGCGCCAGCTTCAACCCCAACAGCCCCAAGCAGCTGGGCGAGATGCTCTTCGACACCATGGGCCTGCCCCACGGCAAGAAGACCCAGCGCGGCTGGTCCACCGACGCCGAGACTCTGGAGTCTCTGCGGGACTACCCGCTGGTGGAGGACATTTTGCAGTACCGTGCCTACCAGAAGCTCAACTCCACCTATGTCGAGGGTCTTCTGAAGGTCATCGCGGAGGATGGCCGCATCCACACCCGCTTCAACCAGACCGAAGCCCGCACCGGACGCCTCTCCTCCGACAACCCCAACCTGCAGAACATCCCCATCCGCACCGAGCTGGGCAGCCAGCTCCGCGCCTACTTTGTGGCGCGGCCCGGCTGCGTGCTGGTGGACGCCGATTACAGCCAGATCGAGCTGCGTATCCTCGCCCACGTCACCGGCGACGAGCATATGCAGCAGGCCTTCCTGACCGGCGAGGACATCCACCGCAGCACCGCCGCGAAGATCTACAACCTGCCCCTCGAGCAGGTCACGCCCCGTCTCCGTTCCTCTGCCAAAGCCATCAACTTCGGCATCATGTACGGCAAGGGCGCTTACAGCCTCTCGAAGGACATCGGCGTCAGCGTCAAGGAGGCCGACGCCTTCCTGAAAAACTATCTGGCCACTTTCCCGAAGGTGAGCGGCTATATGGACAAGACCATCTCCGACGCCCGGGCCTGCGGCTATGTGTCCACCCTCTTCGGACGCCGCCGCTCCCTGCCCGAGCTGACCAGCAACAACCACAACATCCGGGCCAGCGGCGAGCGGATGGCCCGCAACACCCCCATTCAGGGCACTGCCGCCGACGTCATCAAGCTGGCGATGGTGCGGGTCTGGCGGCGTCTGCGGGACGAGAAGATGGAGAGCCGCCTCATCCTGACCGTCCACGACGAACTCATCGTGGAGGCCCCGGAGGCGGAGGCCGCAAAGGCCGCTTCTATCTTACAAGAAGAGATGGAAGGCTGTGTCAATTACGCTGTGCCCCTGAGCACCGAGGTGCATCAGGGCAAAAACTGGCTGGAGGCCCACTAAGACCATGATCATTCTAGGAATCGAATCCACCTGCGACGAGACCGCCGCATCTCTGGTGGAGGATGGCCGGCATCTGCTGAGCAACGTCATCTCCACCAGCGTCAAGGAACAGGCGCTTTATGGCGGCGTCGTGCCCGAGATCGCCAGCCGCCGCCACTGCGAGTTCATCAGCGCCACCGTCAAAAAGGCTCTGCTGGACGCCGGAAAGACCATCGACGATGTGGACGCCGTGGCCGTCACCTTCGCGCCCGGACTCATCGGCGCGGTGCTGGTGGGTGTCAACTTCGCCAAGGGCCTCGCCTACTCGGCGGGCAAGCCGCTGGTGCCGGTCCACCATCTGCGGGGCCACATCGCGGCCCTTTACCTCACCCACCCCGAGCTGAAGCCGCCCTTCCTCTGCCTCGTGGCATCCGGCGGACACAGCCACATCGTGGAGGTGCAGGACTACACCCACTACCACATCCTCGGCCACACGGTGGACGATGCCGCCGGTGAGGCCTTCGACAAGGTGGCCCGGACGCTGGGCCTGCCCTATCCCGGCGGCCCCAGCGTCGCCAACGCCGCCAAAACCGGAGACCCGAAGGCCTACCGCCTGCCCGTCCCCCACGTCGAGGGCCGATACAACGTCAGCTTCTCCGGCCTCAAGACCGCTGTGCTGAACGAGGTGAATCAGGCCCAGATGAAGGGCACTGAGATCCATGTCCCCGACCTTGCGGCCAGCTTTCAGGAGCGCATCGCAGGCATCCTCGCCGAAAAGCTCCTCCTCGCCGCCGCCGACACCGGCGCAAAGCAGGTCTGCCTCGCGGGCGGCGTCGCAGCCAATGGCCGTCTGCGCCAGCTGGTCAACGACGGTGCCCAGAAGCTGGGCGCAAAGGTCTATCTGCCTGAGCTGAAGTTCTGCGGCGACAACGGCGCCATGATCGCGGCGCAGGGGTATTACCAGTACATCGCAGGCCATACCGCCGGGCTGGAGCTGAACGGCCTGCCCACGCTGCCCATTGATTACGAATAAGGTATAACGAAAAAAGGAGCCTCACGGCTCCTTTTTCTTATGCATTCTCTGACACCGCATCCCGTCCGAAGTAAAGCTCCACTTCGCCGATCTTCTTTTTCCGCAGCAGGAACGCTGTGGGGATGAGATAGACCGCCACCGACGCCAGCATGGTGATGTCGTAGGTGCTGATGCTGTCGGCCACCGACTGGGTGCCGTATAATCCGCCCACCAGCATGGAAGTGATGTCCATCGCGGCGTGGATGAACACCGTCACCCAGATGTTGCCGGTGCGGAAATAGACTGCCGCCAGCAGGGTGCCCAGCGATGCCGCAAAGACACACTGCATCAGCACGCCCAGCGGCGCGCTGCCGGTGAGGTTGGTCAGGTGGGCCGCGCCAAAGTACAGGCCCGACAGCAGACAGGCTTTCCAGGCGCCGCCCCGGCTGGTGCCGAAGTGCTCAAGCAGGGTCTGGGCGATGACCCCCCGGAACAGAAACTCTTCGGCCACGCCCACGCTGGTCATGCCCAGCAGGAACCACACGATGCGCCACGCGGGCAGCATATCGCCCTCCGGGCGGCCGAACAGCAGGGTGTTGTAGGCGTTGTAGCTGATGAGTGCGATGGGGTACAGGCCCACCAGCAGGCCGTTGAAGAAGCCGCTGCCCCGGCGGCGGAGCAGGCCGATCTTCCCGGTGCGGGCCAGAAGGAAGCAGGCCGTCAGGATGCCCGCCGCCTCCTGCAGGGTCGTCAGCAGATAGTCGTCGGCCATCTCGAGGTCGCGCAGGACGAATAAGATCCCCAGAAGCGACACCATCGACGCCACGAACAGCATCCCCAGAAACAGCACCTCGGCCCCGAGGCAGTAGAGCATCGGGTGGGCGCTGCGCAGACGTTTGAGCATAGAAAGACCTCCCTGTGTCGTAGTGGTACTATTCTACCATATTTTCAGGGAAAGAGATAGAGAAACCTAAAAATCCCACTGGGCTGATTGCTTGCCTTGCTGCGTTGCCTGCGAGTTGCGCTTGCCGCTTTTTCCGCAGCCCCTTGGCGGGGCTTTGAAAAAACGGAGCGCTGCCCCAGCCTCGCCTCCCTGTTTCCGCCGCAGGCGGCGGTCGGCTCTGCTGCTGTTCAAATCCCGCGCTCGACTAAATAAAAAATCCAGTACACAAATGTGTACGGTAGTCACCAACTGTTGACATTCCTAGCCGTTGGGACCCGCGGGCTAAGCAACAGCCCACTGGGCTGATTGCTTGCCTTGCTGCGCCGCCTGCGAGTTGCGCTTGCCGCTTTTTCCGCAGCCTCTTGGCGGGGCTTTGAAAAAACGGAGCGCTGCCCCAGCCTCGCCTCCCTGTTTCCGCCGCAGGCGGCGGTCGGCTCTGCTGCTGTTCAAATCCCGCGCTCGACTAAATAAAAAATCCAGTACACAAATGTGTACTGGATTTTTTAAGTCGGAGCAGCGGGATTTGAACCCACGGCCTCCTCGTCCCGAACGAGGCGCGCTACCAACTGCGCTATGCCCCGAAAATACCGCAACCCAACGGGCTGCGGTCTGGTTGGGGATGAGAGAATCGAACTCCCACAAGTAGAGTCAGAGTCTACCGCACTACCACTATGCAAATCCCCACTATTTGGTTTCGCCCTCAGCACCGAAGCGCTGCTGACGAGGAATATTATACAGCCTCTTCTCCCATTTGTCAACCACTTTTTTGATTTTTTTGCTCATGTTTTTTCGCCCCCGCCCGCCCCGGCGTTTTCACAGCTTTTTTCGGCCCCGCCTCTTGACACCTGCTCCCTTTGGGAATACTCTTATAGTATCATTTACCTGCTCCTGAAATCGGAAGAAACGAGGGTTATTCAATATGAAAAAACGTGTTGGCATCCTGACCTCCGGCGGCGACTGTCCCGGCCTGAACGCCACCATCCGCGGCGTGGCAAAGGCCCTGTATGCACGGTTCGGCGAGAACGTCGAGATCGTGGGCATCCTCAACGGCTACCACGGCCTCATCACCGGCGACTACAAGGAGATGACGGAGGACGATTTCCGCGGCATCCTGACGCTGGGCGGCACCATCCTCGGCACCAAGCGCACCCCCTTCAAGCTCATGCGCGTGGTGGAAGAGGACAAGATCGACAAGGTCGCCGCCATGAAAAAGACCTACAAGGACGCCAAGCTCGACTGCCTGCTCTGCCTCGGCGGCAACGGCACCCACAAGACGGCCAACCTTCTCGCGCAGGAGGGCCTGAACATCATCGGCCTGCCCAAGACCATCGACAACGACATCTACGGCACCGACGTCACCTTCGGCTTCCACACCGCCGTGGACATCGCTACCGAGGTCATCGACCGCATCCACACCACCGCCGGCAGCCACAGCCGCGTCATGTGCATCGAGATCATGGGCAACAAGGCTGGCTGGCTGACCCTCTACTCCGGCATCGCCGGCGGCGCGGACATCATCCTGCTGCCCGAGATGCCCTATGACATCGACCGCGTCTGCAGCGCCGTCGAGCGCCGCGCCCGCAAGGGTTCCAACTTCTCCATCATCGCCGTGGCCGAGGGTGCCATCAACACCGAAGAGGCCGGTATGAAGCGGAAGGAGTGGATGGCCAAGCGCACGGAGGCCGGTTACGGTGCCACCGCCACCAACCGCATCGCCGCCGCCGTCCAGAAGAAGACCGGCATGGAGACCCGCGTCTGCATCCCGGGCCATATGCAGCGCGGCGGCAGCCCCAGCGCCTACGACCGCGTGCTGGCCACCCAGTTCGGCAGCTACGCCGCCAAGTTGGTGGAGATGGAGCGCTACGGCGTCACTGTCGCCATGGTCAACAACCGCGTCATCGCCAACCGCCTCGAGGACATCGCCGGCAAGACCCGCAACGTCCCCGAAGGCTGCGAGCTGCTCACCGTCGCCCGCCGGATGGGCGTGAGCCTCGGCTGAGTCCCACATTCCAGCGGTTCGGATCACTTTTCTAATGCACCGTAAAACAGTGCCATACAAAAAAGAGCACTCCCGTGTCGATGCGGGAGTGCTCCTTTTTTCACTTGCGAATATACAAGAAGTTACTTGTTCTTGTACATTTCCTCGTAGTATTTCTGGTAGTTGCCGCTGGTGATGTGCTCCATCCACTCCTCGTGGTCGAGGTACCAGTCGATGGTCAGGACGATGCCCTTCTCGAAGGGAGTCTCGGGGTACCAGCCCAGATCGTTCTTGATCTTGGTGGGGTCGATGCCATAGCGGCGGTCGTGGCCCAGACGGTCGGCGACGTGCTTGATGAGGTCTTCGCTGATGCCGTCGTCCTTGAGGCGGTCGTGGAGCTGCTCGATGATGGTCTTGACGATGAAGATGTTGGGGCGCTCGTTGTGGCCGCCGACGTTGTAGACCTCGCCGACCTTGCCGCCGTTGCAGACCATGTCGATGGCCTTGCAGTGGTCCTCAACGTACAGCCAGTCGCGGATCTGCATACCGTCGCCGTAGACGGGCAGCTGCTTGTGGTGCTTGACGTTGTTGATCATCAGCGGGATGAGCTTCTCGGGGAACTGGTAGGGGCCGTAGTTGTTGGAGCAGCGGGTGATGTTGATAGGCATACCATAGGTGTCGTGGAATGCCATAACGAACATATCGGCGCTGGCCTTGGAGGAGGAGTAGGGGCTGTGGGGGCAGAGCGGGGTGGTCTCCATGAAGAAGCCCTCGGCACCCAGAGCGCCGTAGACCTCATCGGTGGACACCTGCAGATACTTCTTGCCCTCTTTCCAAGTCTTGGCGTCGGCGTCGTACCAAGCCTCCTTGGCACGCTGCAACAGGTTGACGGTGCCCATCACGTTGCTCTGGACGAAGATCTCGGGGTTCTTGATGGAGCGGTCAACATGGCTCTCGGCGGCGAAGTTGATGACATAGTCGAAATCGTACTTTGCGAACAGGCTCTCGACCAGCTCCTTGTCGCAGATGTCGCCCTGCACAAAGACGTGGCGGGGGTCGCCCTCAACGTCCTTCAGGTTCTCAAGATTGCCGGCATAGGTCAGCTTGTCGAGGTTGACCAGCAAAATTTCAGGGTACTTCTTGAGCATATAATGCACGAAGTTGGAGCCGATAAAACCGGCACAGCCGGTGATAAGATATTTTTTCATAATGATATATTCCTCAGTGTTCTCTTCTTTTTCAGCGGCCTTGCCCTCTCAGTCACCTTCGGTGACAGCTCCCCCAAAGGGGGAGCCACTGGCGTGTCGGCAAAGCCCTTTCTGACTGAACAAAGTTTTTTCTATCGGAAGCCTCAGTGCTCCGCTGTCTGGATTTACAGCAGTTGGCCTCTGTCGCAAGGCCCGGCAGCTTCTGCCCAATCAGACCTCCGGCGTCCAGCTTTGCCTGCCCGGCACGCCAGTGGCTCTCCCTCTGGGAGAGCTGGACGCGAAGCGGCCTGAGAGGGCTATTATTTCATCCCGTTGTCACCGTCCCAGTGCTCGAAGAAGCAGGCCAGCGCGTCCTTCCAGTCGCGGACATCGTTGCCGACGGTGCAGCGGAGCATCCGGTTGTCCAGAGCGCTCCACTTGGGGCGGTCGGCGCTGTCCGGGTGCTTCGACTTGTACTCCTCGCTGGTGCAGGGGGCCACGGTGGCGTCCACGCCGGACAGACGGATGATCTCAGACGCGAAATCATACCAGGAGCAGATGCCCTCGCCGGTGCAGTGGTACAGGCCGTACTCGTGGGTGACGCAGAGCTGTAAGATCTCGTGGGCCAGATCGACGGCGTTGGTGGGGTTGCCGCACTGGTCGTTGACGACCTCCAGCTTGCCGAACTTTCGGCCTGCGTTCACGATGGTCTTGACGAAGTTCTTGCCGTAGTAGCTGTAGAGCCATGCGGTGCGGACGATGAAGTGACGGTGGCAGAACTGCTCGACGTACTTCTCACCCATGAGCTTGGTGGAGCCGTAGGCGCTGATGGGGCCGGGGATGGTGGCCTCATCCTGCGGGATGCCGCCGTTCTCACGGCCGGAGAAGACATAGTCGGTGGAGACGTGCACCAGCCGTGCGCCGGTCTTGGTGGCAGCCTGCGCCAGATTGCGGGGGCCGATGGCGTTGGCCTTGAAGGCGGTGTCATGGTTCACCTCGCAGCCGTCCACGTTGGTGAAGGCGGCGCAGTTGATGATGACATCCGGGCGCTGGCGGCGGATGAAGTCGTCCACCATCTTATAGTTGGTGATGTCCAGCTCCGGCAGATCCACCGGAATGACCGTGGCGTTCATCAGCTTCTCAGGGAGAGGGCCAAGCTCACTGCGGCCCTCCCGGAGCTGCTTGATGATCTCGGTGCCAAGCTGGCCCTTGCAGCCGGTAACAATGATTTTCATGCGGATACCGCCTCTCTTAATACTTCAGTTTGCCGTCAGCCACATTCTTGAGGTGCTGGCCGTAGGGACTCTTGCCGTAGCGCTCGGCGCTTTCCAGCAGGGTGTCGCGGTCGATCCAGCCGTACTTGAATGCGATCTCCTCGGGGGCGCTGATCTTGATGCCCTGACGCTTCTCGATCATCCGCACAAAGTCCGCTGCCTCCACGAGGCTGTCCATCGTACCGGTGTCCAGCCATGCAAAGCCACGGCCCAGCAGCTGGACGTCCAGCTCATCCTGCTTGAGGTACATATCGTTCAGGGTCGTGATCTCCAGCTCGCCGCGGGCGGAGGGCTTGACCTGCTTTGCCATCCGGACGACTTCCTTGTTGTAGAAGTACAGGCCGGTGATGGCGTAGTTGCTCTTGGGGTGCTGGGGCTTTTCTTCGACGCTGAGCACCTTGCCGTTTCCGTCGAACTCCACGATGCCGAAGCGCTCGGGGTCCGGCACATAGTAGCCGAAGACGGTGCAGCGGCCCTTGTTCTCCGCGTTGGCCACGGCGGTCTTCAGGATCTTGGAGAAGCCGTTGCCGTAGAAGATGTTGTCGCCGAGGATCATGGCGCAGCAGTCGTCGCCGATGAACTCCTCGCCGAGGATAAAGGCCTGCGCCAGACCGTCCGGAGACGGCTGGACCTTATATTGCAGATGGATGCCGTACTGGCTGCCATCGCCCAGCAGCGCCTCGAAGCGGGGCGTGTCGGTGGGGGTAGAGATGATGAGGATGTCCTGAATGCCCGCCAGCATGAGGGTGGACAGAGGATAGTAGATCATCGGCTTGTCGTAGACGGGCAGCAGCTGCTTGCTGGTGACCATCGTAAGCGGATAAAGCCGGGTGCCGGCACCGCCGGCCAGAATGATACCTTTCATTTTGTGCACTCCTTATATTATGAAATAAAAAAGTTGTGCAGCTTGTACAAGGCACGGCGGCGTATCCGCCCTGCCCTGTATGGATTCAAAGCGGAGCTGCGTCCGCTGTAAACAATGTTGCGCAATACACTCTGCTCACCGTACAGGCTTGCGATAGTATTACACCTTATTCTACTATCAAATCGAAAAAAAAGCAAGGAAAGAGCGCCCGCCTCAAAAATTTTGTGGCGGGCGCTCTCTTGTTTCGTCGCGGCAGAGATTCAGAACTTGAACCCCCATTTACAGAAATACCGCAGCAGGCTCCCGGTCTGCCACAGAAAGGGCCTGAGACTGCGGTGGGCCGCACGATGCCATGCATGGATGGCGGTGTACTGGGGCACGAGATAAGCCTTTCCCTTGGTGCGCATCTTCTGGGTCAGGTCCGCATCCTCCACATACATGAAGTAGTGCTCATCAAAGCCGCCCACGGCCTTGAACTCTGCCGTCCGCACCGCCGAGAAGCTGCCGGTGCAGAACTCGATCTCCACGGGGGCAGACAAGTCTTCCCCTTCCATGAGATAGGCGCGGTTATATTTCTCCCAGAATTTCAGGAACGGCAGCTGGCGGTAGACCATCGGCCGGAGGGCGCAGCGCCGCAGGGGCAGATGCTGGGTGCGGCCGTCCGGGAAGCACAGCCCCGGCCGGGCCATCACAGCATCCGGGTGGGCGGCCATCCAGTCGGCCAGATCGCTGAGGGTGTCGGCGGTGAGCTGGATGTCGGGGTTCAGGATGAAGTGATAGTCGCTCGTCAGCTCGGGCAGGATGGTGTTGTGGCCGGTGCCGAAGCCGCCGTTCTCCTTCCGGCAGCGCACCTCCACCCGCTGGCCCGGCAGGGTGCTCAGAGCGCCGCTCCGGACAGCGGCTTCCAGCCGTGCACCGCTGCCGTCGGGGCTGGCGTTGTCCACCAGATAGAGGGTCAGCGGGTGGCGGCGGGTATATTGCAGCACCGTCTGCGCCGCCCGGAGGGCTTCGTCGCAGCCGTTATAAACAACGATGCAAGCAGAGAGTTCCAAGTTTTATGCTCCTTGTTTTATGGCTCAGACCTTTCCGCCATGCCAAAGGCTCCCCCTCGATGGGGCAACAATGACGACCGCCGCCAGTGGCGGAAACAGGGAGTCATTGTTGGGGCAGCGGCCAGCAAGACGCGAGCGAAGCGCCGCGGATGCTGGGAGCCGCAACCCGGCCTTGGCGAGCGAAGCGAGACTGAGAGGTTGTTCCTCTTTTGTTTATTCCAGCGGCAGGATCTTCAGGCTGAAATCCTCGCGCTGGATGTCGAAGTTGGGGTTGGTGCAGGGGTCGCCTGCAGCCAGCAGGTCGCCCCAGCGGGCCTGAAAACGCAGCACCTCGCCCTGAAAGCGCTTCTGCTTTTCGGGGTTGTCCTCCACGCCGCGGCTCTTGCTCTCGTAGTGGTAGAGCTGGGCGAAGGGAGTGAAGACGTTGGTGTAGCCTGCCTGACGAACGCGGACGCAGAAGTCCACATCGTTGAAGGCCACGGCATAGCTCTCATCCAGACCGCCCACCTCGTCGTAGATCTCCTTGCGGATGAGCAGACAGGCGGCAGTGTCGGCGTAGACGTCCTGTACATAGTTCAGCCGTCCCATATAGCCGTCGGAGCTGGCGGGATAATACTTGTGCAGATGGCCTGCCACGCCGCCGATGCCGAAGCCGACGCCGGCGTGCTGGATGGTATCGTCCGGGTAGAGCAGCTTTGCGCCCACGCAGCCCACCCGCTTCTGCTGGGCGTACATGACCATCTCTTCCAGCCATGCGGCCGTGATGACCTCAGTGTCGTTGTTGAGGAGCAGCAGATATTCGCCGGTGGCGAACTTCTCGCCGAAGTTGTTCAGGGCGCTGTAATTGAAGCCCTTGCCCTCCCACGTGACGACCTTGAGGGTGTCGGGGTGCTCCTTCTGCATCCGCTCGTAGGCCCGGAAGGTCTCGGGGGCCTTACTGTTGTTTTCGATGAGGATGATCTCAAGATCCGGATAGGTCGTGCGGGCATAAATGGACTCCACACAGGTCTCCAGATCGTGGATGTGATCGCAGGTGGGGATGAGGATGCTCACCCGGCCCGGATGGGCGATGGTGTAGTCGGTCTTGTAATAGCCCGGCGTACCCGGGATGAGGGAGACATCGTCCACGGCCACGCCGCAGCGGGCATAATGGGCCTTGAGGGCCGCGATGCCCGCGTCGATGCAGTAGGTCTTGGCGGAGATGTCGCTGGCCGTGCTGCCGGGGCTGGAGCGCCAGTAATAGAGGGCATGGGGGATGTGGACGATCTTCCTCGCCTTTTCCGTCAGGCGGAGGAACAGCTCGTAGTCCTGACTGCCGTTGTACTCCATCCGCTCGGGGCCGCCTGCGGCGTCCATCAGCCGACGGCTGAAGAGGGTCAGGTGGCAGATATAGTTGTTGGAGCGGAGGTTGTCCAGCATGAAATCGGGCTTGAAGTGGTAGAGCACCACATTCTCCACCTTGCCCTCGAAGGTCGCCTCGTCGGTGTAGACGAAGTCGGCCCCCTGCTCGGCGATGGCCTTGGCGGCATACCAGAGGGCGCAGGGGTGGAGGATGTCGTCGTGGTCCAGCAGGGCGATGAAATCGCCGGTGGCCATCTCGATGCCCTTATTGGTGTTGCCGGGGATCAGCTCGTTCTTTTCCAGCTTCTGGTAGCGGATGCGGGGGTCTGCGGCGGCACGCTGCCGGACCATCTCCCCCACGCCCGGGGCGGTGCCGGCGTCCACACAGCAAAGCTCCCAGTTCCGGTAGGTCTGGTTCACGACCGAGTCCAGCAGCTCCTCGAGGAAGTCCAGCGGGGTGTTGTACAGGGGCACCACGATGCTGATCTTGGGGCCTGCGGGCTGATCTTCCGCCTGATGCACCAGCAGCTCCACCGAGGCGAAGCGGTCCGCGCGCATGACCCTGCCCGGGAAGAGGGCGGCATACTCGCGGCGGGCACGGGCCTGCTCCCGCAAGCCCTCGATCCCGCCCCGGCGCAGCTCCCGCAGCAGGACGAAGAGGGGCAGGGTGTGCCAGAGCTGGCGGCTCTTGCTGACGGCGTAGCGCATGGGCCATGTCATCTTCCAGAAGGTCGAGCCGGTCACTTCGGCCAGCGTCTTTTCCAGCTGCTGCTCGTGGCTGCGGCTGAGGGAAAGGTCGCTGCGCAGCCTGGCGATCAGCTCGGCTTCCTCGCCGCAGGTGCGCTCGGCGCGCACCATCCGGTCGCGCAGGATGTCCATTTCCAGCTCATAGCCCCGCACCATCTTATACCCGGTGGGCTGGGAGACGCAGAAGAGGGCGGACTGCTGGGCGCGGCCCTTGCTGCGCCAGCCGAAGTCGCGGAAATATCCTCTCTGCGCCAGCTGCTCGGCCCAGCCCGCCATGACGGTGCTCTCGCTGCTCACCAGCAGCACCCGGGCGGGCAGCTTCTCCGGCAGCGTCTCATAAGCCGGGTCCACCACGACCAGAAGCTCTGCCTCCGAGCCTTCCGCCCACGCCTCTGCCGCTACGCCTGCCCGGCACAGCGCCTTGGTCAGCAGAAGGCTCTGCTCTCCCAGCAGGGCCGCCGAGGCGGCAGCCGCCTCCTCTGCGATGCGCTGCGCCAGTGCACGGCAGCGCTCCCGCTCCTGCTTTTCTTTCTTTTCCTTCTCCAACTGCATTCCGTTCTCTCCACCTAATATCATTTATCGTATCGTCCCAGCGATTTCGGGACGTGAAGCGCAAAAGAGCCGTTTCTTGAGTACAAACGTGTACAGTATACCAAATCGCGCCTCATTTGAGAAGTATTTTGCGCAATTCCTTTCGTTTTTTACATCCCGAGCAGGCGGCGCAGCCAGCTGAACAGTCCGCCGCCGGAAGAGCTGCCGCTGCCCACCGTCCGGATGGAAACGCCGGAGTAGTAGTGCTTGAGGATGTCGCGGTAGCCCATCCCCTCCTCGGCGGCATAGCCCACTGCGCCGCACTGGCTCATGCCCACGCCGTGGCCGAAGCCATAGTAGTTCATGCAGGGCACGCCCGCAGCATCTGCGCTGAAATCGAAGCAGTAGCGGGAGGACACGAACTGGTTGATGTAGCGGTAGCTGCGGCCGTTGGACACCAGCGTGTTGTACTGGACGAAGCCGCCGAGGTCTTTGTGGGTGGTATCGGCGCTCTGGTAAGGCTCACCGGTGCGGCTGTCCTTGTACTCGGTGTAGTCGTAGTCCTTGCCGATGACCCGGCGGAGCTTTTCGTGGTACTGGCGCTCGTAGGGGCTTTCGACGCTCTTGAGGTAGGGCACATCCGAACCCCACGCATCGAGGCTGGAGCAGGTGCCGTAAACGCCGGTCTGGGTGTTATAGCCCGCGCTGGCCGACCAGACGGCATCGATGACGCTGCCGTTGTAGGTCAGCACCTCATCCTTCACCGACTCCACCGCCTTACGGATGGCCGAGCGGGCCGAGGCGGGGATGTCCTCCACCGGGGTGTAGATGAGGGCGTTGGCCGAAGAGCCGTACTGCTTGTGGTACTCGAGGTAGGAGTGGATGGCCACGGCCTGCGCTTTCCACGCCTCCTGCGCCGCGCTGGCGCTGACATAGCTGCCGATGGAGCCAAGCTCGGTGTAGGTGATGCCCACGAGGCAGTCCACGAGGTCGAGGGTCACGTTCCTGCGCAGGCCCTTGCCCTTGATGTTCAGATAGGGCATGGTAATCTTATCTTTGGAGCCGAAGAGCCAGCTCAGACAATTTTCTTCTTCCCCCGGGACGAGGGTGGTGTTTGCGCCGCCGATGGTGGTGGCCCCGGGCGCGGCATCCTCGGCAAACACCGCCGGGACAGCCACACACAGCATCACCGCTGCCAGCACCAGCGCCGCCAGACGGCGCGCGAAACTCAGACTCTGCTTCACAGTCATTTTCCTCCTGTCGTTTTCGACATTTCCATAGTCAGTATCAGTGTAACACACTGTGCCCCCGACGGCAAGGACGGAAGTTGTGCGAAAATGTGAAAAGACGCCTTTGCAAGCTCCGGGAATTGTGATAAAGTATAGCAGGAGAGAACAGGTCCGCCTCTGACAGGCAGGACAAGGAGGGCCGGAATGGACAGCAGAGAGTTATACCCCACCGACGAGCAGCGCCGCCGCATCATGGATTTCATCATGGCGGCAGGCGAGACGCTGCTGGAAAACGGAGCGGAGGTCTTTCGGGTGGAGCAGACGATGGAGATCATGGCCCGCAGCTTCCATCTGCGGGAGTTCCACGTCTATGTGCTGACCAACGGCATCTTCGCCAGCGCAGGCACGGCGGAGATCGCCGAGGTGCGGAACGTACCGGTGCGGACGACCCACTTGGGCCGGGTGGTGGCGGTGAACGCCCTTTCCCGTCAGATCGCCGCCGGGGGCGTCACGCTGGACGAGGCCGAGTGCCGTCTGGCCGAGGCCCGGCGCATCCCCTTTCCCAAGGGCCGGACCCAGCTTCTGGCCGGGATGAGCGGCGCAGCCTGCTTCGCCCTCATCTTCGGCGGCACGGTGCGCTCGGCGCTGGCGGCGGCTGTGGCCGGCTTCCTCGTCAGCGGCTATCTGCTGCTCTGCGAGAAAAAGGGGTTATCCAGCGGCTTCCGCAAGATCTCGGCGGCGGCCCTTATCACGCTGGTCTGCATCGTCGGGTGCTCCCTGCTGGGCATCGAGTCCAGCCATGCCATCATCGGCACCCTGATGATCCTGACCCCCGGCATCGCTTTCACCATGGGCATCCGGGACTTCGTGCAGGGCGACTACCTCTCGGGGACCATCCGGATGATCGACGCCCTGCTGATCGCGGCCAGCATCGCCATCGGCACCGGTCTCGTGCTGAGCCTTACTTCGATCCTGACGGGGGTGACGGTGGTATGATGACGCTGACAAATGCCCAGATCGGCCAGCTGGTGGCCCAGTTCTTTCTGGCCGGGGCGGGGACGCTGAGCTTCGCCATCCTCTTCGCCTGCCCCCGGCGCACCCTCCCCTGCTGCGCACTGGTGGGCGCAGCGGGCTGGTTCGTCTATGAGCTGGCGGTCTTGTACGGAGCCGATGCCGCGGCGGCTTCCCTCATCGCGGTCATCCCGCTGACGCTGGTGTCCCGGCTCTTCGCCATCCTGCTCAAAACGCCGGTAACGGTCTTTCTGCTCACCGGCATCTTCCCCCTCGTGCCCGGCGCAGGCATCTACTACACGGCCTACTACTTCATCCAAGGCGAAAACGCCCTCTCGCTGGCCAACGGCATCTCCACCTTCAAGGTCGCCGTCGCGCTGGCCGTGGGCATCGCGCTGGTGCTGGGCCTGCCCATGCCGAAGGGGCATAGGTGGAAGAGTAAATAAGCTGTAACAACAAAAAGTACCCGCAGTGCTGTTTCCACATGATATGGAAACGTGCTGCGGGTGTTTCTTTGTTCAAAAATGCGCTTTATCGCGCAGTTTCAATTATGCAGTGACCATCTTAATTTTCGCAACAGGCTTTTGTGCCGTCCAGTCAACGTCAAACTCTGTCAGCGTTTCATCTGCCATCTTAAAGCTATTGTTCACCCGAATTTTTTTCAGGGTCTCGTCGATCTGCTCCTTTTTGACCGTGCCGCCCTTGACGACACTGACGGTTTCTGTATACGAGCCGTCGTCAACCTGCTTCTGACCCAAAATGAGGCTTTCATACCAGTACTGGACTTCAACATCTGCCATCACAGGGTTTTTGCTGCTATCGCAGCCAGAGAGAACACCCGCTGCTGCCACGGCCAGAGCCATCACACCAGCGCTCTTCAGGAAATTACGACGAGTCATATTAGTCATTTTCTTGCACCTCATAAACTGTTTTGTTTCTTCTTGTTTTCCTTTGCGCGTCTCCGCAAAAGGCGGTTAGTTTGCTATAACTAATGATAGGTCATCTCCTGCTTTTTGTCAATA
Source organism: Faecalibacterium sp. (assembly GCF_052358865.1). Classification (NCBI taxonomy): domain Bacteria; kingdom Bacillati; phylum Bacillota; class Clostridia; order Eubacteriales; family Oscillospiraceae; genus Faecalibacterium; species Faecalibacterium sp. The sequence continues at coordinate 16,987 of NZ_DAWCVJ010000005.1, read as the reverse complement.
TTTTTCCAGTATGTTAGCGTTCATTAACATTATATCATCATTTTTTATCTCCGGTTTATGGATTTTTCTCTCATTTCTTCATTCCTCAGACAGGCCTTTCCCGTGTTTTCCGCTGATTCCAAATTTCTTGCACTGTGCCTGCTCCTATGCTATAATCAGGCTGTACTTATATAGTAAAGGAGTGTCCGCTGATGTCTATTATGGAAACGCTTGCCGCCCGCCGCACCTACCGCCGCTTCGCCCAGAAGCCGGTGCCGCAGGATGTGGTGGAGGATATGGTCGAGGCTTTGCGCCTTTCGTCCTGCGGCGCGAACCGTCAGGCCGTGAAGCTGGTGGTGGTGCAAAGCCCTGAAATGGTGGCGAAAGTCCACCCGCTGGTCAAGTGGGCCGGTTATCTGCCGCCGGAGCAGGGCACGCCAAAAGCCGACGAGCAGCCGGTGATGTATCTGGCCGTCGTGCAGGACAGCGCCATCCCCGGCGACCTCAACACCGACACCGGCATCGCGCTGGCCAACATCACCCTTGCCGCGTGGGACAAGGGCGTGGGCAGCTGCATCATGGGCGCCATCAACAAGCCTGCCCTGAGCGAGCTGTTGGGCATCGCCGAGCCGGACAAGCTGGCCTTCATGGTGGCGCTTGGCTATCCCGCCCACACCGCCAAGGTCGTGCCCATGACCGAAGAGACGGGCATCAAATATTATCTGGACGAGGACCGCAACTACTGTGTGCCCAAACGGAGCAGGGAGGAGCTGGCGCGGAGCGTGTAACCTCTCCGTCACGCCTGACGGCGTAGGACAGGCGCTCCTTCGTACAACCTCTCAGTCTGCTTCGCAGACAGCTCCCCTTGTAGGGGAGCCTCTGGCGAAGAGATGAAGCTTTACGGAATGCCAAGGCCTCTCCTCGGTAGGCAACGGCGACGACCGCCGCCAGTGGCGGAAACAGGGAGTCGCTGTTGGGGCAGCGGCCAGCAAGATGCAAGCGACAGCGATGCAGACGCTGGGAGCCGCAACCCGGGCAGGGGCACGGCGAAGCCGTGACGGAGAGGTTTTGCATATATACATCGTTCCTCGGCTTTATTCTGCATAATTGTTTGCAATTCGGTTTCAATTTGATGGAATTTTTGCACAACACTTGACTTTTCAAATTGTACAACCTATACTAAACACGCTCTCTGATTTTTCGATGAATCGCATCGCAGCAGAGAACTGCAAATGATATGCACATAAAGAGGAGTGTTTGAATATGAAAAAGATCTCTCGCCGCAGCTTTCTCGCTGCTTCCGGTCTGACCATTGCTGCTCTGGCTCTGACTGCCTGCGGCGGCTCTGCCTCCACCGCTTCTTCCGCTGCAAGCTCTGTGGCTGCTTCTTCCGAGGCTGCTTCCACCAGCGCTGCCGCTGCTGAGCTGACCACCGTTGAGGCTGGCAAGCTGACCATGGCCACCAACGCCGCCTTCCCTCCGTACGAGATGACCACCGATGCAGGCGCATTTGAGGGCATTGATATCGATACCGCTCAGGCCATCGCCGACAAGCTGGGCCTCGAGCTGCAGATCGACGACATGGACTTTGACGCTGCTCTTCTGAGCGTCCAGCAGGGCAAGGCCGACATCGCCATGGCTGGCGTCACCGTCACCGACGAGCGCAAGAACGTCATGGATTTCTCCGACAGCTACGCTACCGGCATCCAGTCCATCATCGTGCCCGAGGGTTCTGACATCGCTTCTCCCGACGATCTGGCCGGCAAGATGATCGGCACCCAGCGCGGCACCACTGGCTACATCTACTGCTCCGATGACTTCGGCGACGATGCAGTCGTGGCTTACGACGATGGTCTGACCGCTGTGCAGGCTCTGAACAACGGTCAGGTGGACGCTGTCGTCATCGACAATGCCCCCGCCAAGGAGTTCGTCGCTGCCAACCCCGGTCTGGTTCTTCTGGACACCAGCTACGCCGAGGAGGACTACGCCATCGGCATGGCCAAGGGCAACACCGCTCTGGAAGACGCTGTCAACGCTGCTCTGGAAGAGCTGAAGGCAGACGGCACCCTGCAGTCCATCGTGGACAAGTACATCACCGCTGAATAATCAGCGCGTTTCTTTCCGCGTCAGGGGGAGGCGGCCTGAAAAGGCTCCTCCCCTTTTTTGAAATCCACCGGTTACAAAATTTTTACAAAAAGAAAGGTGAGGATGCGAATGGCCGCACAATACGAGCTGCTGAAAGAGCTTCTCAACAGCGGGACGCCGCTCAGCTTCGGGCAGAACATTTTCTTTAAGTTTTATCAGGCATTCATCCTGAAGGACCGCTGGCTCCAGTATATCAACGGCGTGGGCACCACCCTGCTGGTCACAGCCATCGCGCTGGCGATGGGCGTCATGCTGGGCAGCGTGGTGGCGCTGGTGCGTGTGGCCCACGACCAGCAGCGCACCGGCCGCATGAACCCGGTGCTGGGCTTCTTCAACGCGGTGTGTCAGGTGTACACCACCATCATCCGCGGCACGCCTATGATGGTGCAGCTGCTCATCATGAGCATGGTCATCTTTGCCAACAGCCGCAACTTCACGATGGTCGGCGCGCTGGCGCTGGGCATCAACTCGGGCGCCTATGTCTCCGAGATCATCCGCGGCGGCCTGATGGCCGTTGACCCCGGCCAGATGGAGGCCGGCCGCAGCCTCGGCCTCAACTACATAACCACGATGGTGGTCATCATCATCCCGCAGGCCATCCGCGCCGTGCTTCCCGCCCTCGGCAACGAGTTCATCATGCTGCTGAAGGATACGTCCCTCATCACCGTCATCGGCGGCAAGGAGCTGCTGTATGCGGCACAGGGCATCATGAACCGCACCTACGAGGCCATGTTCCCCCTGTGCGGCGTCGCCCTCATCTATCTGGTGCTGGTGATGCTGTTCACATGGCTGCTCGCAAAGTTTGAGAGGAGGCTGGCACAAAGTGACCGATAAGATCCTTGAAGTCCGCGGTCTGACCAAGACCTACGGCGGCGAAAAGCGGAAGGGCGCAAAGCAGCCCACCCCCACCCTCGACGTGCTGAAGGGCATCGACATCGACATCTACCGCGGCGACGTGGTCTGCCTCATCGGCCCCTCGGGCTGCGGCAAGTCCACCTTCCTGCGCTGCCTGAACCGGCTGGAGATCCCCACCGGCGGCAGCATCAAGTTTGAGGGCGTGGAGGTGGACGATGACCACATCGACGCCGTCCGCCAGAAGATGGGCATGGTGTTCCAGCACTTCAACCTCTTCCCCCACCTGACCGTCAAGAAGAACCTCGAACTGGCCCCCAGCCTCCTCAAGCTCAAGGACAAAGAGGCCATCTCTGCCCGCGCCGACGAGCTTCTGGCCCGCGTGGGTCTGGCCGACAAGGCCAACGCCTACCCCAAGAGCCTGTCCGGTGGTCAGCAGCAGCGCATCGCCATCGCCCGTGCGCTGGCGATGGACCCGGACGTCATCCTCTTCGACGAGCCGACCAGCGCCCTCGACCCCGAGATGGTCGGCGAGGTCCTCGAGCTGATGAAAGAGCTGGCCCATACCGGCATCACCATGCTGGTGGTCACCCACGAGATGGGCTTCGCCCGCGAAGTCTCCAACCGCGTCATCTTCATCGACGAGGGCCGCATTCAGGAGGATGAGCCGCCGCAGGAGCTGTTCACCAACCCCAAGCATCCCCGCCTGAAGGCATTCCTTTCCAAGATGCTGTAAATCCGAGATCGAAAAAGCACCATGCCGCATGACGCAGCATGGTGCTTTTTTGTTAAACCTCTCCGTCACGCCTGACGGAGAGGTTATTTCAGAACGACCCTCCCGACGAGCCGCCGAAGCCGTCGGAGTCTGTGGACGAGCCGCCGGAGGAGCTTGACTCCTTCTTGGGCGGGTCATAGACCCGCTCTCGGGTGGTGTGGGTGTAGCGGTCGCGCTTGACCCGCAGGGCGAAGCCGGGCATATACTCATCGGCCCGGGTCTTCCGCTTGGCCGTCTTCATCTGGCTGTACAGGACAAAGCAGATAATGGCCGAGATGCCGAGGGGAAAGAGCATGGCAACCATCAGGTCTCCCAGCCCGACGTCATTGTCTATGTCGATGGGTTCGCCGTGGTCGGCGTAGTAGTCCAGCGCCTCACCGCACATCTCGATGTAGGTATCTGCCGCGTCCTCCCACTCCTCATCGGAGAGCAGTGGGACGATCTCGTCCTCCTGCTGCTCGATGCGGTAGTCGGTAAAGGCGGTGACGCCCCCGCCGTAGGTAATGGTGACATACTTGCGGGAGCCGACGGCCAGCAGGAAGAGGATGCCGCTCTGCTCGTCGCCATAGCCGAGGCCGTTGGAGATGTAATAATTCTTGGCGTATTCCCGCTGGTCTGCGTCGCCGATGCTGTCCACCACGAGGAAATAGACATCCACGCCGTGGCCGTCGGAGGCGCTCTCAGCTTCCTCTTCGAGGTCGGCCAGCGTGTCAGCGTCGAAGATGCCGCATTCGTCCCGCACCAGCGGGGCGGCTGCCCCGGCCGGCAGGGTCAGGGCCATGCAGAGCAGGGCCGCTGCCAGAAGGGCAAACAGTTTTTTGCAGTACTTCATTATATCGTCTCACCTCTCCACAGAAAAACAGCTCTGCCGTCCCAGCCACGGTCATTGTCTATGTCGATGGGTTCGCCGTGGTCGGCGTAGTAGTCCAGCGCCTCACCGCACATCTCGATGTAGGTATCTGCCGCGTCCTCCCACTCCTCATCGGAGAGCAGTGGGACGATCTCGTCCTCCTGCTGCTCGATGCGGTAGTCGGTAAAGGCGGTGACGCCCCCGCCGTAGGTAATGGTGACATACTTGCGGGAGCCGACGGCCAGCAGGAAGAGGATGCCGCTCTGCTCGTCGCCATAGCCGAGGCCGTTGGAGATGTAATAATTCTTGGCGTATTCCCGCTGGTCTGCGTCGCCGATGCTGTCCACCACGAGGAAATAGACATCCACGCCGTGGCCGTCGGAGGCGCTCTCAGCTTCCTCTTCGAGGTCGGCCAGCGTGTCAGCGTCGAAGATGCCGCATTCGTCCCGCACCAGCGGGGCGGCTGCCCCGGCCGGCAGGGTCAGGGCCATGCAGAGCAGGGCCGCCGCCAGAAGGGCAAACAGTTTTTTGCAATGTTTCATATTCCCGTCTCCCCCTCTCACAGCAGCATGAACAGGGCCGTCAGGATCATCAGCGGGATGCTGATGCCGGCAAACCACGCGGCCACCCTGCCCTTATCCACGGGCAGGTCGCCGATGAGCTTGCCGGTCTGGCCGTTCATGGCAAAGAGGAAGTCCTGCTCCTTCCAGCGGGTGTGGAGCATCCAGACCGGCAGCAGGGCGTAGTGCGGCTCGAGGGTCCGCGGGTCGATCTGTTCCGAGAGGGTCTGGATGCTGGTGTAGCCGCCCAGCGTCCCGTGGAGGGCCGCTTCGGCGCTGTGCTTCATCCGGCCCAGAGCGCGGGCGGCACACTTCTTGTCGTCCTCGTCATACCGGTCGGCCAGAAAGCCGGGCAGGTAGGCCGTGGAGAAGGGCTTGAGGGCGCTGTAGTCGAAGGGTTCGATGGCGTCCATGTGGGTGTCCGGCATCTTGCTGGAGCCGTCCACCGGCACCCGGACGAAGTCCGCATCGCCTACGCGGGCCACATCGAAGTGCTTGGTGGTGGTGACGACATAGTCGCCCTCGCGGTGGCTCTCGCTGATCTCGGCTTTGTAAGCGCCCCGGGCCTCCATCCGGCCATCGTAGAGCCAGAAGGGCACATAGACGCCCTGGATCTCCTCGATGTGGTTTCCGTCCTTGAAGGCTTTGGGGAGGAAGGCCTTGCCCTTATAATACTTCTTCAGGTTCTCGATGGCCGTCTTCCTGTCCATCTTGAAGGGGATGATGTACTCCGGCTTGAGCTTGCCGGAAAGCTGTCCGCCCAGCACGGTGGGGTTGCCGCAGTAGGGGCAGGTGGTGGCTGCTGTCTCGGGGCCGCAGACCAGCTCTGCGCCGCAGGAGGTGCAGGTGCGGCTGCTGAGGCCTCCGGCCTCCCGCTCTCCCCAGACCGGGCCATTGGCCGCAGCCTTTTCGGCTGCTTCGGCGGCCTTGTCTGCCTGTGTCTGCTTCTCGCCGTAGAGGGCCTCTACCTGTGCGACATCGTAGGTCGAGCCGCAGTAATCACAGCAGAGCTTGCCGCTGGCGCTGTCGAACCGCAGCGGGCCGGTACAGGCCGGGCACTGGTAATTCGTGGTGTTTTCTGCCATCGTTCAGCCCCCCTTTCAGGCGCCGAAGGGCTTGCCGCACTCGGGGCAGAACTTCGGCGGGTCCGTGGGGTCGGCGGGCGTCCAGCCGCAGTTCGGACACTTGGCCGCCGGACGGGGCCTGCCGCACTCCGAGCAGAATTTGCCGGTGTTGTGTGTGCCGCAGCTGCACACCCAGCCCGCCTCGGGGCGGGGCTTGCCGCAGGCGGTGCAGAACTTGCCGGTATTGCCGTTCTGTCCGCAGGAGCAGCTCCAGCCGCCCGCTGCCGGGGCGGCAGGGGCGGGAGCAGGCTGCTGTGCGCCCATCTGGTAGAGGGCCTGTGTGTTGATGCCCCCGGCGGCTGCGGCCTGATTCATCCCCATAAAGGCCATGGCCGGGCCGGCGGAGGTGTTCGACGCCGCGGCCTGCATGGCCGAGGCCTGTGCGCCCACCATATGGGCGGCAGCGCGGGTGGGGTCCATGAAGGCAGCGCTGCGCTGCAGCTCCTTGATCATCTGCTCGTCTTCCTCGCTGGCCTTGACGCCGGACACGCCGAGGGAGACGATCTCGATGCCGCGCAGCTTGCTCCACTTTTCGGAAAGCTCCTGATTCAGGGCCTCGGCCAGCTCGGCGGTGTGGCCGGGCAGGGACGAATAGCGGATGCCCATCTCACTGATGCGGGCGAACGCAGGCTGCAGCGCCGTCATCATCTCGGTGCGCATCTGGCCCTCGAGGGCGTCGCGGGTGTACTCATTTTCCACATTTCCGCAGACGTTGGTGTAAAACAGGATGGGGTTGACGATGCGGTAGCTGTACTCGCCGAAGCACCGGATGCTCACGTCGATGTCGATGCCTGCCCGCTGGTCCACCACACGGAAGGGCACCGGGCTGGGAGTGCCGTACTTGTTGCCCATCAGCTCCTTGGTGTTGATGTAGTAGATGCGCTGGTCGGTGGCGGCCTGACCGCCGAAGCTGAACCGCTTGCCGATCTCTGCAAAGACCTCGTCGATGTTCTTGGCCAGACCCTTGCTCAGCAGAGAGGGCTGGGTGCCGGTGTTGTAGGTATACTCGCCCGCCTCGGCGCAGAGGTCCACCACCTTGCCCTGCTCCACAATGAGGGCGCACTGGCCCTCGGCCACCGCCACGATGGAACCATCGGTGATGACGTTCTCGGTGCCGTGACGGTTCGAAGAGCGTCCGGAGACCTTCTTTTGTCCCTTGACGGCCAGCACCTCCGCCGGGAGAGCGCTGCAATAAAAGTATTCCTTCCACTGGTCGCCCATCACTCCGGATGCTGCACCCAGTGCCGCTTTGACAAGACCCATAAGCCATATCTCCTTTTTCTGCCCGCTGTTCTGCGCGTGGGCTTTCCCTCAGTATACCACAAAACAGGCGGCGAAAAAAGAAAACCCTTGCATTTTCTCCCCGATGGGTGTAGAATACTCCCGACAAACAAATACAGGGGAGCTTGTAAACGCAGGCTGAGAGGAAGTTCTCGAACTTCGACCCTTGGAGGCTGTCTTTGGACAGCCTCTGCACCTGATGCGGATAATGCCGCCGTAGGAAGTCATAACGCTGTTTATGGATTTTTACAGGAGACGCCGCAGAGGGCGTCTCCTGTTTTTTGTTAGAAGCTGTTTTCGTAAGCGGGCAAAAAGGCCGCTCAGGCGGCGTGCAGCGCTTAGAAAACGGCTTCTCGTGTTACCGGCTGAGGGGGAGCGCCCTGAGTCTGGGTTATATGTTGCGATGGGAAGCCGTGTTCCGGCGTGAGAGGAGGCCAATGAGCCTCGACCGCTTCTTCCGTTTCTGGCATCTGCGCGGGTGCCGGTTCTGTTCGTGTGCGGGGGCGGCGGTCTGTCTGCTCCCGCATGATATTTTTATTGAAAAGGAGCACTCATCATGAAACACTACTCTGCAAAAAAGCTGGCGCTGGCCGGTATGTTCTGCGCCCTCGCCGTCGTGGGCAGCGTCTTCTCCTTCCCCGTTTTCGGCAGCAAATGCGCCCCCGTCCAGCACATGGTCAACATCCTCTGTGCCGTCCTGCTGGGGCCTTACTATGGCGTGGGCGTAGCCTTCGTGGCCTCCCTGCTGCGCAACCTGCTGGGTCTGGGCAGCCTGATGGCTTTCCCGGGCAGTATGTTCGGCGCGCTGCTCTGCGGCCTCGTCTTCCACAAGACGAAGAAGCTGCTGCCCACCCTCGTGGGCGAGGTGTTCGGCACCTCCATCCTCGGCGGTCTGTGCGCCTATCCCGTCGCCATCCTGCTGATGGGCAAGAGCGCCGGTGACATCGCCTTCTACGCCTACATCGTGCCCTTCCTCGTCTCTACCGCAGGCGGCGCGGTCATCGCAGGCGTGCTGCTGGCCGCACTTTCCCGTGCAGGCGCGCTCCGCGCCATGCAGGCCAGCCTGAGCTGAGCGGAAGGAGTAACACGACCCATGTTCCAGAGCATCTTCGCCAACGTCCGGGCCCGAAGCCCCCTCGTCCATAACATCACCAACTACGTCACCGTCAATGACTGCGCCAACATGGTGCTGGCCTGCGGCGCGTCCCCCATCATGGCGGACGATGCCGCCGAGGTAGAGGACATCACCTCTCTGTGTGCCGGGCTGAACCTGAACATCGGCACTCTGAACAGCCGCACCATCCCCTCCATGCTTCTGGCGGGCCATACCGCCCACCGGCTGGGCCGGCCCGTCGTGCTGGACCCGGTGGGTGCGGGAGCGTCCCATCTCCGCACCGAGACGGCCCTGCGGCTGCTGCGGGAGGTAAAGCCTACCGTCATCCGGGGCAACATCTCCGAGATGCGGACACTGGCGGTGGGCAGCGGCACCACCAAGGGCGTGGACGCCGCCGCATCCGACAAGATCACGGAAGAGACTCTGGATCGGGCCGTGGCCTTCGTCAAGTCCTTCGCGGCCCGCACTGGGGCGGTCATCGCCGTCACCGGGGCCATCGACATCGTGGCCGACGGCCAGCGGGCGTTCTGCATCCGCAACGGCCACCCCATGATGAGCGCCGTCACCGGCACCGGCTGTCAGCTCTCGGCCCTGACGGCGGCCTTCTGCGCCGCCAACCCCGACAAGCCCTTGGAGGCTGCGGCAGCGGCTGTCTGCGCCATGGGCCTTGCGGGCGAAGTGGCCCACAGCCGCCTTACGAAGCGGGACGGCAGCGCCACCTACCGCAATTATATCATCGACGCCATCTACAACATGACCCCAGAGCAGCTCGAGGAAGGAGCACGCTATGAAATGCGATAAACACACCATGCTTCTCTACGCCGTCACCGACCGGGCATGGACGGGCCGCGAGACCCTCCGCCAGCAGGTGGAGGATGCACTGAAGGGCGGCGTCACCTGCGTCCAGCTGCGGGAAAAAGAGCTGGACGACGCGGCATTTTTACAGGAAGCCATGGAGCTTTCTGCCCTCTGCCGCAGCTATGGCGTCCCCTTCATCATCAACGATAACGTGGACATCGCCATCCAGTGCCATGCGGACGGCATCCACGTCGGGCAGGAGGACATGGCCGCAGCCGATGTCCGGGCCAAAGTCGGCCCCGATATGCTCCTTGGCGTGTCGGCCCACTCGGTGGAGGAGGCCCGGCTGGCCGTGGCCCACGGAGCGGATTATCTCGGCGTCGGCGCAGCCTTTTCCACCCACACCAAGACGGATGTGGACGTCCTGCCCGAGGGCGAGCTGAAAAAGATATGCGACGCTGTGGATGTGCCGGTCGTCGCCATCGGCGGCATCCATAAGGACAACATCCTCCAGCTGAAAGGCTCTGGCGCAGACGGCGTGGCCCTCGTGAGCGCCATCTTCGGTGCCGAGGACATCGAAGCCGAGTGCCGGGAGTTGAAGGCGCTGGCGGAACAGATCATCTAAAGGAGCAAACCCATGAAAACTGCACTTACCATCGCGGGCAGCGATTCCAGCGGCGGCGCCGGCATTCAGGCCGACCTCAAGGCCATGACCATGAACGGCGTCTTCGCCATGAGCGCCATCACCGCCCTGACGGCCCAGAACACCACCGGCGTGTCCGGCATCTATGAGGTCAGCCCCGCGTTTCTGGCCCAGCAGATCGACGCTGTCTTCACCGACATCCGCCCCTGCGCGGTCAAGATCGGGATGGTGTCCTCGGCCCCGCTCATCGAGACCATCGCCGAGCGCCTCCGCTTCTACAAGGCAGAGAACATCGTCGTAGACCCCGTGATGGTAGCCACCTCCGGCTCTGACCTCATCGCCTCGGACGCTGTGCGCACCCTCTGCCGGGAGCTGTTCCCCCTCTCGGCGCTTATCACCCCCAACCGCCACGAGGCGGAAGTTCTGGCCGAAATGGCCATTCATAGCCGCGATGACATGGTACGCGCCGCGCAGACCATCGCCGGCCGCTATGGCTGCAACGTCCTGCTGAAGGGCGGCCACAGCGACACCGACGCCGACGACCTTCTGGCGCTCCGGGACGGGCAGCTGCTCTGGTTCCCGGGGCAGCGGGTCGATAACCCCAACACCCACGGCACCGGCTGCACCCTGTCCAGCGCCATCGCGGCAAACCTCGCCAAGGGCTTCGGGCTGGCGGACTCCATCGCCCGGGCCAAGGCCTATCTGACCGACGCGCTGAACGCTCAGCTCGACTTGGGCCAAGGCTCCGGCCCGCTGGACCACACCTTGGGCGGCACAGGGGTCGAAAACTGGATGCACGGCGTCCCAGACGCTGTACAGGATAAATAAAGAGCGTATTTTCGGAGGATTTGAACCATGCAGACTTACACCACACAGATGGATGCCGCACGCAAGGGCATCGTCACGCCCCAGATGGAGACGGTCGCCAAGAAGGAGTACCGCACCGTCGAGGAGATCCGTCAGCTGGTCGCTGAGGGCAAGGTAGCCATCCCGGCCAACAAGCATCACACCTGCCTCGAGCCCGAGGGCATCGGCTCCATGCTTCGCACCAAGATCAACGTCAACCTCGGCGTCTCCCGCGACTGCAAGGACTACAGCATCGAGATGCAGAAGGTCATGAGCGCGGTCAACATGGGCGCAGAGGCCATCATGGACCTGTCCAGCCACGGCAACACCCAGCCCTTCCGCCAGAAGCTGACCCACGAGTGCCCTGTCATGATCGGCACCGTGCCGGTGTATGACTCGGTCATCCACTACCAGCGCGACCTCGCCACCCTGACCGCGCAGGACTTCATCGATGTGGTGCGTCTGCACGCAGAGGACGGCGTGGACTTCGTCACCCTCCACTGCGGCATCACCCGCAAGACCATCGAGCAGATCCGCAAGCACAAGCGGAAGATGAACATCGTCAGCCGCGGCGGCTCTCTGGTCTTTGCATGGATGTGTATGACCGGCAATGAGAATCCCTTCTACGAGCACTTCGACGAGATCCTCGACATCTGCGAGGAGCACGATGTCACCATCTCTCTGGGCGACGCCTGCCGCCCCGGCTGCCTCGCCGACGCCACCGACGTCTGCCAGATCGAAGAGCTGGTCCGTCTGGGCGAGCTGACCAAGCGGGCTTGGGCACACAATGTTCAGGTCATGGTGGAAGGCCCGGGCCATGTGCCCCTGAATCAGGTCGCCGCCAACATGGAGATCCAGAAGACCATCTGCATGGGCGCGCCCTTCTATGTCCTCGGCCCCATCGTCACCGACATCGCCCCCGGTTATGACCACATCACCGCTGCCATCGGCGGTGCTGTCGCAGCCATGAGCGGTGCGGCTTTCCTGTGCTATGTCACCCCCGCCGAGCATCTGGCTCTGCCCAATGTGGACGACGTCAAGCAGGGCATCGTGGCCTCCAAGATCGCCGCCCACGCCGCCGACATCGCCAAGGGCATCCCCCACGCCCGGGACATCGACGACAAGATGGGCGACGCCCGCCGTGTGCTGGACTGGGACGCACAGTTTGCCTGTGCCCTCGACCCCGAGACCGCAAAGGCCATCCGTGACGCCCGCCTGCCCGAGGATGACCACAGCGACACCTGCTCCATGTGCGGCAAGTTCTGCGCCGTCCGCAGCATGAACAAGGCTCTGGCCGGTGAGTACATCGACATCCTGTAAACTGATATTTTCATCGCTTTTGCGATTTTTCTTCTCCATTGCCGCCCGGTATGAAAGCCGGGCGGCTTTTTGCGTTTTGGCGGGACGGTTTCTCTATACAAAATGAATCCGGCATGATATACTGGATAAGAGAAGCATTTGAGGTGGTCAATTTCGTGGCAGCCACACGCCGATGGTAACGACAAGGGCATCTGCCCTGAGAGATGCAGGAGAACGCCACGCCTGCCAAATGCTTTTCGAGGGGGGACGGTTCTGATGCCGTCCCCCGTTCCTGTTTTTACAGAGGCATAAAAGAAAAACTGCACGAACGCTGAAGTCCAGCAGTCCGTGCAGTTTTTTCATACAGTTGCGCCAGCAGGAGTCGAACCTACGATGGGGGAGTCAAAGTCCCCTGCCTTACCGCTTGGCGATGGCGCATCGGTAGAAAATAGTATAGCATATTTTTCCGGATTCCACAAGAGCCGCCGGGGCTTCCGCAAAAACTTTCTATTCTATTCCGCCCGTTCCCCATCCTTGCCGGGGGACGGCGGATATGGTATACTTGCTGTGTAAAAGTTTTTCTGTTCAGCGCACAGCGCAGAAAGGAGCGCGGCTTATGGTGCACCATCTTGTCATCGGCGTCATCTTCCTCGTCTGGGGCATTGCAGACGTCCTCCGCGTCCAGCTGCCCGGCGTGCTGGCGCGGCGGCTGGAATCATCCAGCGAAGAGGGCCGCCGCCTCTGGCAGCGGCTTCTGGGCGTGCTGGAACTCATCGTAGGCGGCGTACAGGTGCTGTTCTGCCTTTTCTCCGACGACCCGACCGTCACCGGCATCCTCCTCGCCGTGATGATCCTTTCGGCGGTCTGCATCCTCGGGCCGTACTATCACTGGCGGAAACAGGAAAAAGAAAACGACACCTGACACGAGAGAGAGAGTTCACCTATGGGGCCTTGGTATTATGAAGTCGTCAGCTTTGACGGCGATTACGTCAACCTGCGCCGCACCGACATCGAGAGCGATGAGCTGAACCCGGTGGCGCTGGCGCTCCTGCCGCCGGAGATCGACGTAGGCAGCAAGCTCAAGTGCGAATATTTCCAGTACGAGATCATCGGCTGACAAACCGCAGAAAAGCCGCCCGGATGGGCGGCTTTTCTGTGTCTTCTGATTCGTTATACGCGCTCTGCCACCAGCTGGAAGCCCGCCTTGGCAAGCTCCTGCCGGATCTGCTCGATCTGGGCATTGTCGCGGGTCTCAAGGGTCAGCTTGAGGAAGCAGCTGGAGATGGGCATATTGGGGTCGGAGCCGTCGTGGAGGACGGACACCACATTGCTGCCGCAGCGGGAGACGATGTTGGCCACCTGCTGCAGCTGGCCGGGCTTATCCTCCAGCGCGATGGTCAGGTTGGCCTTGCGGCCGCTCATGACGAGGCCGCGGGTGATGACGCGGTTGAGGATGTTCACGTCGATGTTGCCGCCGGAGATGAGGCAGACGACCTTCTTGCCCTCGATGGGCAGCTTGTGGAAGAGCGCCGCCGCCACAGGCACAGCCCCCGCGCCCTCGGCCACCAGCTTCTGGTTCTCCATCAGGGAGAGGATGGCCGCTGCGGTCTCGTCCTCGGTGACAGTGACGATGTCGTCCACATACTCCTCGCAGAGCTTGTAGGTCAGCTCACCGGGGGTCTTGACCTGAATGCCGTCCGCAAAGGTGGAGACGGCAGAAAGGGTCTGGTATTTGTGCTCGTGGAGGGAGCGGTACATACTGGGTGCGCCCTCGGCCTGCACACCGTAGACCTTGACCTCCGGCTTGAGACTCTTGATGGCGAAGGCCACGCCGGAGATGAGTCCGCCGCCGCCCACAGGCACGATGACGGCATCCACATCGGGCAGCTGGTCGAGGATCTCAAGGCCGATGGTGCCCTGACCGGCGATGACCTGCTCGTCGTCGTAAGGGTGGATGAAGGTCATGCCCGTCTCTTCCTGCAGCTCGACGGCCTTGTCGTGGGCATCGTCATAGGTGCCGGGCACGAGGCAGACCTCCGCACCGAGGTTCTTGGTGTTCTCCACCTTCATAATGGGTGCGCCGTCCGGCATACAGACGATGCTCCGGATGCCCCGGCGGGTAGCGGCCAGCGCCACGCCCTGTGCGTGGTTGCCTGCCGAGCAGGCGATGACGCCCTTGTCGCTCTCCTCCTTGGAGAGCTGGCTGATCTTATAATAAGCGCCGCGCACCTTGAAGCTGCCGGTCACCTGCAGGTTCTCGGTCTTGAGGTAGAGCTGGCAGTCCTTCGAGAGCTTGGGGGCTTCGATGAGGTCTGTCTTGCGTGCTACATCCTTGAGGACAAAGGCGGCGTGGTAGATCTTATCCAGTGTCAGCATATCGGTTTTCCCATCCTATCTCTTTTTATCCATCCCGGCACACGGGGTATTTTTCATCGTTAAAGACAGGACTTAGTATAGTTTACATAATTTGATTTGTCAAATGAATCTATTTCACACTTTAAGGCCGAAAGCGGAATTTGCAAACATTGTATTTGTCTGTGCAGGATGCCGACCCCGCTTGACAACCCAAAGAAATTTGACTATACTACATATAGAAAGGCGCTGTGTCTGCAAAACGACTAGCTCCTTACCAGATTAGTCAAGAGAAAATGACCGACCAAGTTGGGGAACTGTGAGGCGGTCATTTTTTCTTGCGTTTTTTATCGTCATGGTTCTCATGTGCGATCGTCCATGTGATCTGAAATGTAACAAAAATTGCTCCGCCAAGAAGCGTCAGTAAAATTGCAACATCGGAGAACGTCATGAACCACACCCCCTTCCTGCCCTTGAGCATCCGGGGAGTGGCAACTTCAAGAAAAACTGCCTTGCCCGGCGCTTAGGTGCCGGTAAGGAGTCAGCCGCCTGCGTTTTAGACACAGCGCCTTTTTCCTGCCATTGCTGGCATTAGTTACAGAATAACACAAAATCCTGCAAAGCACAATACAAAGCCGCCGCCTCCCACAAAATCGTGAGAGACGGCGGTGCATTTTATTTTATCGCAAGTTTCAAAGACAGTGCCTGCCGGAACAGCCTATTGTGCTCTGCCGTCTGCGGCGCTCGTACATTGCCTGCTCTGGCTCAGATCTCCGCGAGGATGGCATCGCCCATTGCGGTACAGCCGAGGCAGGTGCAGCCCTCGCTCATATTATCGGCGGTGCGCAGGCCCTTGTCCAGCACCTTGTTCACCGCGCTCTCGATGGCGTCGGCCTCCTCGGTCATGCCGAAGGAGTACCGCAGCATCATGGCGGCGGAGAGGATGCAGGCGGTGGGGTTGACGATGTCCTTGCCCGCGATGTCGGGAGCAGAGCCGTGGATCGGCTCATACAGACCCCGGGTGCCGTCGCCCAGACTGGACGAGGGGATCATGCCGATGGAGCCGGTGATCATCGAAGCCTCGTCGGAGATGATGTCGCCGAACATATTCTCGGTGACGATGACGTCAAACTGGCTGGGATCCTTCACGACCTGCATCGCGCAGTTGTCCACGAACATCTCGCTGTACTCCACCTCGGGATACTCGGCCTGCAGGCGGTGCATGACGGCACGCCAGAGGCGGCTGGTGTCCAGCACGTTGGCCTTGTCCACGCAGCAGAGCTTCTTGCGGCGCTTCATCGCCGTCTCGAAGCCGATGCGGCCGATGCGCTCGATCTCGTGCTCCGAGTAGGGCATGGAGTCCACGGCCTGCTTCTCGCCGTTTTCCAGCGTATAGGTCTCGTGCTTGCCGAAGTAGACGCCGCCGATCAGCTCACGCACGATGATGAAGTCGATGCCCTTGGCCACGATCTCGGGCTTGAGGGGGCTGGCCGGGGCCAGCTGAGGCCAGATCTTTGCCGGGCGGTTGTTGGAGTAGAGGCCCATCCCGGCGCGGAGGCGGAGCAGACCCTTTTCGGGGCGCTGCTCGCCGGGCAGGCCCTCCCACTTGGGGCCGCCCACTGCGCCCAGAAGAACGCTGTCTGCCGCAAGGCATTTGTCCAGCTCGTGCTGAGGCAGCGGGTCGCCGTACTTGTCGATGGCCTCGCCGCCCATTGCGGCGTCGGTGTAGTGGAAGGTGTGGCCGTACTTTTCGGCCACCTTATCGAGAACGCGGAGGGTCTGCTTCACGATCTCGGGACTGGAGCAGTCGCCCCAGATGACAGCGATATTTTTTTCCATGATAATGGGCATCCTTTCTTCGATTGGGCAGCGATTTATGACAGGATTCTTGCTTTTGGGTGGGTGCGGGGCAGATTGCCGTTGCAGTAGGGCTTTTTTTCTTTAAGTAGGTTCTCGCGCTGGTGGCGCGGGGAATGTTTTTTCTTGCGGTCAAGCGGCTTGCGCTCCGCGCGGGCCAGAGGCAGGGAGGGGTGTTTCGACTCCCCCCTCCCTACCTCTGGACTCCACTCTCCCCGCAACGAGTTAAGGGCTGCTCGCCCTTAACAATTCCAAAGAGGAAGTCGAAACGGAAAAAAGCTAGCCGCTGCGCTAAACGCATTTTTTTGTGCTTCTCCTATTTACAGCTCCGCCGAAAATTTCACCTCTCTGCTGAACTTCACGCCCTGCGAGGGCGTAACACCAGCTGCGAAGCAGCAAGTCGGAGAAACGAGAAAAAAGCGTTTAGCGCAGCGGCTAGCTTTTTTCCGTTTCGACTACTCCTCCGGGATTATCAAGGGCGAGCAGCCCTTGATTCGTGCCTCCCGCGCCTC
>NZ_DAWCVJ010000004.1:0-78694 GCF_052358865.1 Faecalibacterium sp. | reverse complement strand
CCTCTGGATGAACTGGAAGCAAAAGAAAAGGCGTGACCGAAGTCACGCCAAATCTGCCCCATTGCGGGAACTTTTGCAAATACTGTTTTATGGGAACTCTGCTCTGGGGAACTCCCTGTTGTACATATCGCTATCGTCTGTGGCTTTAATCGCAAGTTTTACAAGCAGAGCAATTCTCAACGACCTGTTTGCGATATGCAATTCACGGTTGTTGTCAACGAATCGAATCGTGAATTGCGATGGCAGGGTGCGTCCTATTCAAGGGCGCACCCTATTTTTTTTACTATGCTTCATCATTTTCTGCGCGCAGCATCCGGTATCCGACACCAACATGGGTCTGGATCAGATGCGGCGCATCCGGGTATCGTTCCAATTTTTTGCGCAGGGATGCCATGTAAACTCGCAAGGAAGCAATGTCATTTTCCTGCGTACTGCCCCATACTTTCTGCGTGAGGGAGGTATGCGTCAGCACTTTGCCCACATTATGCGCCAGCACACACAGCAGCTTGTACTCGATAGGGGTCAAATGCAATTCATTCTCGCTCAACCAGACGCAGCCTGCCGAGAAGTCGATCTTCAAAGGACCATTGACAAAAACCGGGCTGTTTATACCGTCAGAAGCCAGCAGATTCAATCGGCGCTGCGTTACACGCAGTCTTGCCAGCAGCTCATCCACGGAAAACGGCTTTGTCAGATAATCGTCTGCGCCGTTGTCCAGTGCTTCAATCTTATCAGAATCTTCGCTCCGGGCACTCAGGACGATGATGGGCAGGTTCGACCATGTGCGGACGCTGCGGATGACCTCGATGCCGTCTATATCGGGCAGCCCAAGATCCAGCAGCATGATGTCCGGATTGTGGCTGGTAGTCATCATGATCGCCGTTTCTCCATTGGAAGCAGTCAGATATTTATAGCCGTGGGTCTTCAGGGTCGTTGTGATCAGACACCGTACAGGAACATCATCCTCTACGACCAGAATGGACGGCTTATTCATGAATATTCACCTCGCTTTGCGGCAGTGCAAAGGAAAAGACACTGCCATTGGGAATGTTGTCACGCAGGGTCAATGTTCCGCCGTGAGCCGTCAGGATCGCTCGGCAGAGGGGCAAACCCAATCCAAGGCTGCGGTGACTGTCCGCTATACGGCTCTGCCCGGTATAAAACATCTCGAACACCTGTGCTTTTGCGCGATCCGGAATGCCGGGACCGTTATCTGCAACGTCCACTACGACCTGATGGTCTTTCCGGTAAGCCGAAATCTGAATAACCGAGCCTACGGGGGTGTATTTGATGGCGTTATCCACCAGATTGACAACGACCTGCATGATCAGCCGTGCATCCACATTGACCAGGAGAATCTCGTCCCCATACTGTGTTGTGATGGTATGTTCGCAGCTTTTCCGGTTGACATGATGCAGTGCTTCTTCGATCATTTCGTCCATCAGCTGCGGCGAGATCTGCAGATTCATCCGCCCATCTTCAATGCGGGTGATGGAAAGCAGATTTTCCACCAGACCGATCAGCCATTGCGCATCGTCAAAAATATCGGTGCAGATCTTGTTCCGGGTCTCTGTATCCAGCGTTTCTCCGTTGGAAAGCAGATTGCTGGCATTGCCGGAAATGGAGGTCAGCGGGGTGCGCAGGTCATGGGAGATCGTGCGCAGCAGATTTGCCCGCAGCTCTTCATTCCTTGCCTGCAATGCAGCTTGCTCTTTTTCCAGCGCATTTCTGCGGTTTTCGATGGCCAGCGCACCTTCGCCCAGAATGGAAAGCAGCACACTGTTTTCAAAGGCATCCAGCGGTTTTTCGGACAGATCGATCCCAACCACTCCAAACACACCGCCCCCGGTCCGAAGTGCAAGATAAAGCCCCTTTGCGTCCGGGTAGCTATCCGTGCCTGCACCGGAACGCTTTTTGTTGGCAAACGTCCAGTTTGCTGCATCACGTTCTTCCGGTGCAGAAAAGATGTTTTGCGCCGTTTCCCCATCAACCCCAAAAAACTGTTCTGAACCAAGATCTCCGTTTTGTTCCGGGTAAACGATCAGGCTCCGGTTCAGCAGCTTCATCAACTGGGACGCTGTCTGAGAGAGGATTTCTTCCTCGCTTTTTGCTCTCTGTAAAAGCTGATTTGTATCAAACAGTATTTTTGTACGGAACGCTGCCTGCGCAGACATTTTTGCATGATCCTTCAGCCGCGTTGTCAGGGTGCAGGTAATGATTGCAGAGGTCAGCATCAGGGCAAATGTAACCTGATAACCGGGATCATACGCATGGAATGTCAGGTATGGCTCGGTCATGAAGAAATTGTACAATGCTACACTGGCAACGGACCCCAGCACACCGCAGGTGTAGCCGCTGGTACACAATGCGGTGAACAGCACCCCCAGCATATAGAGCATAATAATGTTATAACGCGCAAAGTCCAGTTGTAAGAAAAAGAAGCCGATGAGCGTGATGCAGCTCAGGATGCCTGCGGTGATCAGCAGATCACGGACAGACGGCAGAAGCGGACGGGTGAACAGCTTCCGTCCTGAACCGTAGCCGTTCTCTGCAGAAGCATCCGGGATGATATAAATATCCAGATTAGGCGCAGTCAGCGTCAATTTTTCAGTCAGTGACGGTCCACTCCAGAAATGGCGGCGATGTACGCTGGAGCGCCCCAGTACGATTTTTGTAATGCCGGAGATGCGGGCAAACTCTGCGATCTGCTGCGGAATGTCATCTCCGTAGATCGTAGAAATGTCGGCACCTGCCTGCTCTGCCATACGAATGTGCTGCTGCAAACGCCGACAGTCTTCTTTTCCCATCTGATCCGAGTCAGGCGTCCGGACATACAGAGCTGTAAAGGTCCCTCCAAAAGCCTTTGCCATCGTTGCTGCCGTCCGCACGATCTTTGCATTGGAGGGAGAAGACGACAGACACGCCAGAATATGTTCAGTGGGTGGGTTGTTCTGATTCATAAAGATCACCTGCCTTGCCCACAGTATAGCACAATTTGATGGTTACGACCACCAGCCACGTCTTTTTCCTTCTTGTCGAATGATCTCCTTCCGCATCTGATCCATCGCATCTGCTGCCCGGAAACCACTCAACATGACTCCAAGAACCATCAACAACAAAACGACATCCATATGATCTGTCCTATCTTTTTAGAGCCGGAAACACTTCTGAATCAATGCGTATTTCCCCAAAACCAGCATACTTTCATCCCGGCACAGCTGTGTATCCGGCGTGATGTTCATATCGAGTTTTCCGTCTTTTTTCAGCGCAAGAATGTTGATGTTATACTTTTTTCGGATATTGATCTCGCCGATCGTGCGATCCATCCATTCCGGCGGAATGGTCACTTCCATGATGGC
Organism: Faecalibacterium sp.; assembly: GCF_052358865.1. NCBI lineage: Bacteria > Bacillati > Bacillota > Clostridia > Eubacteriales > Oscillospiraceae > Faecalibacterium > Faecalibacterium sp. The sequence goes on along the minus strand of NZ_DAWCVJ010000004.1, from coordinate 75,335 downwards.
GTGGTCGTCCTGCAGCTCGATATAATCCAGAATGTGTTCGGAGCTGTATCGGATCGCTGCCCACTTTGCCAGCTGCTTTTCCGGGTAGACCACTTCATCCGCACCGTTGCGCAGCAGAAACTTGGCTTGTACATCCCGCTCTGCACGCGAGACCACAAGCTTTGCGCCCAACTCCTTGAGCAGTGATGTTGTTTCCAGTGAGCTTTGAAAATTGCCGCCGATGGTTACGATACACACATCAAAATTGCCGACACCAAGGGAGCGCAGAAAGTATTCGCTGGTGCTGTCACCAATCTGTGCATTCGTCACATAGGAAAGCACGGCGTTCACACGGTCTTCGTTGTTGTCGATGGCCATGACCTGATGACCCAGCTCATTCAGTTCCTGCGCAATATGGCGGCCAAAACGGCCAAGCCCGATCAAAAGAATCGATTTCATACTTGTCTCCTTTACCCGATTGCAATCTTCTCCTGCGGCAGACGAGAGTGGGCAGGGCTGCTGCCAAATGCCGCATAGATCAACGTCAATCCGCCAACACGTCCCAAAAACATCAGTGCGATCAGTACCCCCTGCGAAAGGATGCCCAACTGCGGTGTGATACCCAATGTCAGACCTACTGTTGCCACAGCCGATGCGGTCTCATACAGACAGACCGACATCGGCAATTGCTCTGCCGCAGCAATGACAAAGGCTCCGAGGAAGAACAGCGTCAAATACATCCCTGCAATCGTGGCAGCATTCTTGACCGCGGAACCATCTATGCGCCGCCCGAAAAATTCGGCATCTTCTCTGCGGCGGAAGGTCGCCCACATATTGGCCAGCAGAACGGCAAATGTTGTGGTTTTCATGCCGCCTGCCGTAGAGCCGGGCGAACCGCCCAACAGCATCAGAACCACCATCAATGCCTGTGAAGTGCTGCCCATCGAAGCAAGATCGGCGGTGTTAAAACCGGCAGTACGGGGTGTAACGGATTGGAACATCGACAATAAAATGCGCTGCCGGGCAGAGCCTGCCGTGAACTCGAAGCAATAAAAGTACAGCGCCGGCAGTACCAGAAGAAACGCCGTTGTGACAAGGATCACCTTGCTCTGCATCCGATAACGGTGAAAATCAAGGCGATATGTACAAATGTCCTCCCATGTCAGAAAGCCAAGGCCGCCAAAGACGATCAGGGCCGCAATCACTGTGGTAAGCAATGGATTTCCTGCATACCGTGTCAGCGAAACAAATTTTGCACCCTCTGTTCCCAGCAGGTCAAAGCCGGCATTGCAGAACGCCGAAATGGAATGAAACAGTGCATACCAGATCCCGCGCAATCCATAATCGGCGCAAAATGTCGGCAGCAGCAGTGCAGCACCGGCCAGTTCAAACAGAGCGGTGATCCGCAGAATAAAGCCTGTCAGCCGCACGATGCCGCCCATCTGTGGGGCAGCGGTGGCTTCCTGCATCGTGCTGCGCTGCTTGAGGGAGATCTTTCGCCCGGAAAGCAGCGCAAAGGCAGCGCCCACCGTAATGACACCCAATCCTCCGATCTGGATCAGAAGAAGGATCACGCTCTGCCCGAATGCCGACCAGTAGCTGCCGGTATCCTGAACCACAAGCCCGGTCACGCAAAGGGCAGAGGTGGAAGTAAACAGCGCCTCATGGAACGGTGTAACGCACCGCTGCTGTGCAGCGATCGGAAGCATCAGAAGCAATGCGCCCACCAGATCAACTGCCGCAAAACCTGCAATAATGACCTGAAAAGAAGAAAAACGGTGCTGCCTGTAACGAGGATATTGAATCATAAAAGCTCCTTTACCTATCCGTGTGCATAAAGATTAGCATGGAATAGATAAAGGAGCCGTAAAGAAAATTGTAGAAGTATAAAGATTCCATTAAAATTAATCGATCGACACCAAATAACAAATGCTGGACATTACCAGTTAAAAAACAGTAATATCCAGCATTCATTTAGATTTCTAGTCCATGGCTTCCAGCCATATTCTTCAAATATTCCTCCGGGTCGCCATTCAGAATCAAATCCGCATAACCCAGCGGGTCAGCAGCTCCACGCAGCCGGTGTCCATGTTGAAATGGCAGGCTCTTTCATCGTACTTCATGTTCGTATCCTCCTAAAATCATATTGTGGCTTATATCGGTCAATCTATGATTTCGGATTTCATCTTCCACGGATACCTGTATTGAACTTTCCGAAGAAAACAAATAATCCGAACCCATCCCCTATCGGAAACAAGTTCGGATTATTTTTGTTTGGTCCGAGTGGCGAGAATCGAACTCACGGCCTCTTGAACCCCATTCAAGCGCGCTACCAAAACTGCGCTACACCCGGATATTTGTTGTGGCTCATCGCTCACAGCTCCATTAGTATACCCGTTGCAGGCCGTTTTGTCAAGCACTTTTTGCAATTTTCTTCAATTTTTTCTGGATTTTTCGCTCATGCTTCGGAAGCATTCGATGCTGCGTCCATTTCTCCGCCTGACGCAGCCAGTGCCACCGCAAAGACGCTGTGTGCGCCTGCATCCAAGAGGGCCTGCGCACAGGCTGCGGCTGTCGCGCCGGTAGTGATGACGTCATCCACCAGCAGCACCCGCTTCCCTTCCACAAGCTCCGGCTCCTGCGCACGAAACGCGCCTGCCACATTCACCAGACGTTCCTCCAGCGAAAGCCCAGCCTGATGGCGTCCGGCCCGAGCGCGGCAGAGCGCCTTCGGCAGCAGCGGAAGCCCCAGTGCATAAGACAGCGGCCGGGCCATCCGTTCCGGCACGTTGTAGCCGCGCCGGCGGCTGCTGGCAGGCACCGGGATGATGCAGTCATACCCGACTGCAGCGCCCGCCACAGGGCCGGGCACCGGCTCGGCAAAGTGCATCTCGACCTTTGCGCCGAACAGCCGGGCGGTCATCTCTACGCCCAGCTCCACCGCCGTCCAGCTCTCCCCCTCGTATTTGGCGCGGAGGATAGCGTCCCGGACGACGCCCTCATACCGGTAGGGCGCGGCGGCCCCTTCCAGCCTGCCCAGATAGTGGCTGGCCCGGGCCAGCCGCATAGTCGGGCTGCGGCGCAGCTCCTCCAGACGGGGCATACACGCCTCACAGCGCAGCAGCGTCCCCAATACCTCGCGGCAGTAGGGACACCGCCGCGGGAGAAGCAGTTGGCGCGCCTGACGGCCCAGCCGCGCGGGGCGGCTGTAATAGCCCGGCATCAATCCTTCTTGACCGCGACGATGATGCGCACCTTCTTGCCGGCGGCGCAGCCGAAGTTGTCGTACCAGCCGGTGAGGTAGTAGTCATCGGAGTTCACCGAGGTGAGCTTGGTGTAGTAATACTGGCCCTTGTACCACAGATAGACCTGCGCGTCGTCGGCCATCTCAAACCGCTCCCCGTTGGAGGAGAGGACGCTGGCTGCGCCCACCTTGTCGATTTTCATGGGCATCAGCTGCACCATGTTGCGGACTGAGCCGGTGGTCTCCTGACAGACCGCAATGCCGCCTGCCAGAACCGGATACTTGATGGAGGTGCTCAGGCTGACCTGCTGGCCGCCGACGTAGCCGATGTAGGTCGCGCCGCTGCCGATGAAGTTGAAGATCTGACTGAAGGGCGTGCCCGTGATCTGGGCGATCTGCTGGAAACCGAGGCTCAGCAGGGCACCGGTATTGCTGGTGAGGCGCTCCCACGCCGTGCTGAGGATGTCGCCGGAGATGACGCCCCAGAGGATCTCGGTGGTGGTGGGCACCATGATGCTCTTCACCTGACTGACGACCGCATCGGTGTCGATGGTGCCGTCGCCCGGCTCAGCCTTGATGGCGCTGAGGAGGGTGCTGTAGTTGGTAGCAACATTTTTCACGTCATCCAACACACCGTAATACCACAGGTCACCGGTAACGTCGTTCAGGATGAGCTTATCGATCTGGCCCTGCGGATTGGTGGTGTAGTAGCGGACATCGGAAGCATCTAACTTTACCCCCGATAGGCGGCTGGGACGAACCGTCCCAGCCACACCCCCTGTACTCGTATCCAGTATCTGCACGTCGTCTGCAAGGGCCATATCGCCCAGTGCGGTGGCGTTCTCGTTCACGACGCCATTGACGGAGCACTCCGAGATCTTCTCCACGCTCTCGCCGTCGGCGTTGACCTTTACCTCCACCAGCCAGCCGGTGGGAAAGTTCAGACTTTTGTCCACATTCACGGTGCGGGCGATGCCATCCGTGCACATGACCTTGACGGTCTGGAGCACATCGGCGCTGTTGTCCTCGTCGATGAGGTTGCGGGAAGCCGACTGCACCACGCCGTAAAAGACCTCATCGGCCTCCTCGCCGGTGACGATGCCTGCGGCCACATTGTTCATACCCAGCAGCAGCGTCACGATCTGGCCCACGCCGCCGCCGTTGAGGGAAGACACCTGCGAAGCGATGGCCGTGCTGCCCAGCGTATAGGAGGTGCCTGCCACCGTGATGGATGTGGGTGCACTGGCCGAGGGCGACACCTCGGTGATGCGGCCTGCGGCGCGGCGGGTGTAGACCCACAGGGTCTTGAGGCTCTCGCTGTAGTAATAGACGTCGTACTTGTTCAGCTCGGCAGAGTCAGACACCTTATCGTTGCGGTAGACGCTGGCGGGCACGAAGGGCAGCACCGTGCTCTCTGAGGCGACAAAGGGACCCTGCAGGCTGCTGAGCAGGACGGTGGAGCCGTCCACCTGACCGTCGCTCACCGTAAAGCCCAGCGTCGTGCCGTAGGCCGAGCCGCTGGCGTTGTTGGCGGTGAGGGCATTGTAGAGCAGGATGGCGCAGTCCTCGTAGTTCATCGCCTCGCCCTGACGGCGGTCAAGACCGCTGCGCAGGCCGATCTCGCTGGCCTTGTTGAGCTGAGCGTTAGGGAACGCGCCGCTCAGGTCGGTCATCTTATAGCCCATCAGCTTGAGGACGGCAGTGCAGGCTTCTTCCAGCGTGACGGCGTTGTCCGGGCGGAAGCTGCCGTCGGTGTAGCCGTTCATCCAGCCCTGCTGCACCGCGATGCGGACATAGGGTGCCCATGCCGAGGTGCCGGGCAGGTCGGTGTAAAGGGTGCCCACGGCCCCCTGAGAGGAGACGCTCTCCCGGAAGGTGGAGTAGGATGTGAGCATCTTGGCGAATGCGCCGCGGGTCACGGCTGCGTTCAGAGCGCCGGACTGATCCGCGTCCATAGCACCCAGCGTGATGGCAAACTGGACGGCGGTGTTATTGCCCGCAGCCGACGCCGGCGCAGCCAGCATCGACACCGCGATGCTGAGCGCCAGCAGAAATGCGAGAAGACGTTTTTTCATGGTGGTTACTCCTTGTAGAAATCAGCGCGAAGCCTCTCCCTTTGGGAGAGGTGGCGAGCGAATGCGAGACGGAGAGGGCAAGCCGCCTGACCAAGGCAAGCATCCTTGCCCTCTCAGTCACCTTCGGTGACAGCTCTCCCAAAGGGAGAGCCTTTCGCATTCCGGGGAGATCAATCATACCGCAGCGCGTCGATGGGGTTGAGCCGCGCTGCACGCTTTGCGGGCAGATAGCCGAACAGCACACCGATGAACACCGAGATGCCGAAGGCCGCCGCGATGGAGTTGAAGGACGGGCTGACCGTGACGTCCATGCCGTCGGTGAACATAGGAAGCACCTGATTGGCGATGGCCGACACGATATAGCCGAGGATGATGCCCAGCGTGCCGCCGAGGGCCGAAGTGGTGGCTGCCTCGGTGACGAACTGGGCCAGAATGGTCCTTTCCTTCGCGCCCATCGCCTTGCGGATGCCGATCTCGCGGGTGCGCTCGGTGACAGACACCAGCATGATGTTCATGATGCCGATGCCGCCCACCAGCAGCGAGATACTGGCGATGCCGGTAAGGATGACGATGACCATGTTGATCATCTTGTTCATCTCTTCCAGCCACTCGCTGGCGCTGTAGACATAGTAGGCACTGTCGCTCTTGAAGATGTCATACAGCCCCTGCTCCACCGCAGCCTTGGCCTCGTTGGCCTGACTCTCGTCCACCATGATGGCGGAGTAGGAGTCCGGCGAACTTTCGTTGGAAAGGCGCATGGCCGTGGTGTAGGGCAGGTAGACGGCATCGTCGTCGCTGCCCTCCTGCTGGTCGGGATTGGAGATCTTGGCCTTCAGCACGCCCACGATGCGGAACTTGTACGCGCCGAGCTTGATGGTCTGGCCCACCGCATTGCCGCCGTAGGCCGTACGGTTGATGTAATCGCCGATGACGCAGATCTGCTTGTTGTCTGCGATGTCCATATACTGGATGTTCCGGCCCTTGGCGAGGGTGTAGCCCTTCGACTCGATGTAGTTCTCATCCACGCCGTACACCGTACCGTAACGGTAGCGCGTCGTGCCCACCTTGGGGGTGTTATCGCTGAAATCCAGCTCCGGTGAGATGGAGGAAAGCAGTTCGGGGTTCTTTTTGACGATGTTGTACAGATCATCCACCGTCGCAGTGCGGGAACCATAGCCCCATATCTGGATGGAGAGGGTGCTGGTGCCCATTGCGGAAAAGCTGTCCCGCATACTTCTGGTCATGCCGTTGCCCAGACCGACGATGACGATGACCGCCATAACGCCGATGATGATGCCCAGCATGGTCAGGAAGGTGCGCAGCTTGTTGCTCCAGACGTTTTGCAGCGCCTGACGGAAAGTTTCAAGGATCATTTGGCTGCCTCCTGTGCCGGTTCGGCGGACATGGTGGGCTGCACGATGGCCTCGGGCGCGTGGGCGTCGCCGTCATACACCACCTGCCCATCCTCCAGACGGATGATTCGCTCCGCCTGCACGGCGATGGAATTGTCGTGGGTGATGAGCACCACAGTATGGCCCTCTTTATGGAGCTGCTGAAGCATCCCGATGACCTCGCGGCCGGTGTGGGAGTCCAGAGCACCGGTCGGCTCATCGGCAAGGATGACCGCCGGGTTGCGCACCAGAGCACGGGCGATGGAAACGCGCTGCTGCTGGCCGCCGGAGAGCTGGTTGGGCAGGTTCTTGAGCTTGTCGCCCAGTCCCACCTTTTCCAGCACATCCTTGGCCAGCTTGTGGCGCTCGGCGCGGGAGATGTTGGCGTAGACCAGCGGCACTTCCACGTTTTCCAGAAGGTTCAGCCGGGGCAGAAGGTTGTACTGCTGGAAGATGAAGCCCAGCATCTCGTTGCGGACATCCGCCAGCTCGTCCCGGTTCATCTTGCCCACGTCCCGGCCATTGAGCCGGTAGACGCCGTGGGTGGGTACATCCAGACAGCCGATGATGTTCATGCAGGTGGACTTGCCCGAGCCGGACTGGCCCACAATGGCCACGAATTCCCCCTTCTCGATCTTCATCGAGATGTGGTCGGCAGCTTTCACCAGCGTGTCGCCCATCTGATAATACTTACACACCTGATCAAATTCGATAAGAGCGCTCATGGGCCACCTCCTTACCAGATACTGTCGCTGTCGCTGTAATAGTCATCCGACACAGAGCTGGTATCGTAGGCCACCGTGTCGTCCTCCTGCAGACCGCTCTTGATCTGGGTGTAGCTGTCGTCGCTGACGCCGGTCTCGACCTTGACGTAGACATAGCCCTCCGGAGCGTCCATGTCCTCCACAGCGTTGGCCGCGCTGGGCGATTTTTTCGTCACCAGCACATAGCCGCCGCGGATGACAGCGGCGTTGGGCACAACGAGGGCGTTGCTGGCCTCTGCCACGACGATCTCTGCGTTGGCGTTCATGCCGGGGCGCAGGCCGTCGGTCTCATCGATGCGGATGGTGATGGGGTAGGTGGTGGTGCCGCCGCTGGAGCTGCCCTTCATGGACACGCGGGTCACGGTGCCCACATAGGTCTTGTCGGTGACGGCGTCGGCGGTCAGCTGGACCTTCTGGCCCACGGAGAGGGAGCTGATCTGCAGCTCGTCCACGTTGATGACCATTTCCAGATAGTTCAGGTCATAGATGACGCAGAGGGTGCTGCCAGAGGTGAGGGCCTCGCCCTGCTGTGCGTCCTTCTCGATGATGGTGCCGCTGATGGGCGAGGTGATGATGTAGTTGGACATGGTATCCTGCTGGTTCTGCATCGAGATCTCGGCGCTGCGCAGGGCCTCAGAAGCAGACTGGATGGATTCGGTCAGGTCGTCGCCCGACAGCTCGATGAGGATGTCGCCCTTGGTGACGTCGTCGCCCTCCTGCACATTGATGGAGGAGACCGTACCGGCAGCGGGAGCGGTCAGGGTGCGCTCTGCCTGATAGGCAAAGGTCGCGGAGGCGATGGAGCTGACGCCGTTGACGTTGGCAGTCGCCGCCTGTGCGGTGGTCAGACCGCCTGCATTGTTGACGCGGATGGTGACGGTGCGCACCAGCAGGTTTCCGGTGCTCAGCTCATCGGTACCGGTGACGGCGGTGATGGTGCCCTTCAGACTCTCGAAGGTGCCGTCCAGCACCACGTCGGCGCTCTGGCCCACCGAGAAGTTGGCGGCGTCGGCTGCGGGGAACTGCAGGCTCAGCATCATCTTGGAGCTGTCGCGGATGACCGCCACCTCCTGACCGCTGCTCACCTCGTCGCCCTTGGCGACCTTGAGGCTGCTGACGGTGCCGTCCACCTCAGCGTGGACAAACTGACGGTCTACGGTCTTGTCGTAGCTGCGCTGGGCCTGCTGCAGGGCGATGCTGGCCTTTTCCAGATTGGTGGAAGCGTCCGAGCTGTCGATGGTGTAGAGCACATCGCCCTCCTCCACCTTGTCGCCCTCCTCAATATTGCTGGTGAGGATCTTGCCGTCCACCAGCGACTTGACGGTATAGGTATTGGCCGGGTTCAGGGTGCCGGTGCCGCTCAGGGAGTTGGAGACATCCTGACGGGTGGGGGTCGTCTCGGTGTAGGTCACATCACGGCTCGCAGCGCCCCTGCTGCCGCCGCCCACGACCAGCACGACGGCCACCACCAGCACGACAGCCAGCGGGGCAAGCCATTTCCAGTTTTTCTTGGCGAATGCGGCTGCGCCGGACGAGGTCTTTGCCTCCGGCGCCTCCCCAGCGGACTGGTTTGCTGCATCCTTTTTCTTTTTCCAGATCATGCTTTTCCTCCTATGGTAGGCAAATGGGCATACGATCCCCTTTGCACAAAAAATCTGTTATTGGTAGTGTATCGCATTTCGCCGAAATACACAAGCGTCCAAATTTCATTTCACCCATTATTTACAAAATATCTGGTCATTTTTGCGCAAAAAAAGACACCCGCAAGGCTCTTTGCAGAGTCTTGCGGGTGTCTTCATTCCTTTTGCCCGGTCAGGATGCTGTGTCGGCCTCGCTCTGCGGGGCCAGCTGCACATACACCCCGGCAGGGACACAAGCCGCCCATGCGCCCTCCCCGCTCAGCCAGCCAAACTGCTCACAGACATGGTCCGGACACTGGCTGTCCTGAAACGCAACCGCGCCGTCTTTCACCTGTAGATGGACGACATAGCCGCCCACCTCGTACAGGTAATCGTAGTCCTTGTCCAGTGGCAGCACCTCGGTGATGCCGTCGCCGAAATCCACGACTGCTTCCAGCGGCTCGGCCTTGCTGCGGGAACGCAGCAGCCAGAACAGCAGGGCTGCGGCCGCCAGAACGACGGCGGCGAAGAGGAGGTTCGCCTTCCAGCTCAGGCGCTTTCCGCCTTTGGCCGGTTCAGGCTGCTTGCGGATGCTCATGCAGCGTAGTCGCTGGCAGCAGCACCGGCGATGCGGCCAAAGACGGTAAAGTCGGCCACAGCGTTGCCGCCCAGACGGTTTGCACCGTGGACGCCGCCAGTCACCTCACCGGCTGCGAACAGGCCCGGGATGACCTCGCCGTTCTCGTTCAGCACCTCGGTGTTGGGGTTGATCTTCAGACCGCCCATGGTGTGGTGGACGCCGGCAGTGACCTTGATGGCATAGTAGGGAGCGGTGTTCAGGGGGTTGGCGAAGCTGGTGCGGCCAAAGTCGGGGTCGTTCTTTGTCTCCACATAGCCGTTCCAGTTGTTCATGGTCTCAGCGAGAGCAGCCTCATCGACGCCCATGGCCTTGGCCAGCTCCTCGTAGGTAGCACCGGTGACGGTGTAGCCCTTCTTGATGTAGCCCTGAATGACGCTGGAGTTGTCGACCATCGCCTGATCGACGACCAGCCAGCTGTAGCTGCCGGTCTGAGCGATCTCAGCAGCAGAGACAACGTCGCGGGTGCCGACCTCGTCGATGAAGCGCTTGCCCTCGGCGTTGATGAGGACCGCGCCGTCGCCGCGCAGACCCTCGGTGATGAGGGCAGCGGTGTTGGCCTCAACGGTGGGGTGGATCTGGATCTGGTCCATGTCCACGGTAGCAGCGCCGATGGCCTCTGCCATCTCGATGCCCTGACCCTGGATGCCGGCGGCGTTGGTGGTCATGAAGCCCTTCAGCTCAGGCTTGTACTTGACGACCATATCGAGGTTTGCGCCGAAGCCGCCGGTGGTCAGCACCACAGCCTTGGCGTTCACAGTGACGGTCTCGCCGGTAGAACCGGTGGCCTTGACGCCCACGGCAGCGCCGTTGGCATCGGTCAGGATCTCGTTGGCGGTGGTGTTCAGCAGGATCTGAACGCCAGCCTTCTTACAGTTCTCCTCCAGCAGGGGGATCATGTAGGAACCGACGGAGACGACCTTGCCCTCGTCGTTCACGGGGCGATGGATGCGCTTGACGGATGCGCCGCCGAAGCTGGAGACGTTGTGCAGGGTGATGCCGTGCTCGTCCAGCCAGTCGATGGCGTCAGCAGAGTTTGCGCACAGGGTCTCGACCAGAGCAGGGTCGTTGATGCCCTTGCCGCCGATCATGGTATCCAGCTCCATCAGCTCGACCGAGTCGAAGTAGCCGGTGGGGTTGGCCTGATAGGCAGCCCACTGCTCGGAGACGGTCTTTGCCAGAGCGGTGATGGTCTCGTTGTCAGCGTACTTTTCGGCAGCGGTCTTCAGGGTCTTTTCGACACCGGCAGACTCGCCGAACTCGTTCTCATCCTGATACACGGTCTTGCCGGCGTTCATGCCGCCGGTAGCGCGCACAGAGTTGCCGCCCACCATAGGCTGGCTCTCGAGGATGACGACGCTCTTGCCCTCACCGGCAGCGGTGATGGCAGCGGTCATGCCTGCGCCGCCTGCACCCACGATGACAACGTCAGCGTCAACGGTGGAGTCCTCGGCCTTGGTCTCGTCGGCCTTGACCTCGATCTTATAGTCGTCAGCGTTCAGGCCGGCGGCAGTCAGAGCAGCGGCTGCCGCCTCCTTGATGGCGTTAGAGGTGATGGTCGCGGTGGACACGCCGTCCACGGCGATGCTGCCGGTCTCAGCGATCTGAGCGGGCAGCTGCTCCAGTGCCAGCGTACCGATGCCGGGGGTCTCATCCTTGCCCTCAGCGGTGCAGTCGGTGATCTTGCCGTCTTCCAGCGTCAGGGTAACGGTAACGTCGCCGCCCATGCCCTTGGCAGTGCCGATGAAATCGCCGGACACCCCTGCGGAGGTAGACTTCGTGCCGCAGCCATAGCCGAACAGGCTGACTGCGATGACAGCCGCCATCGCCAGTGCAGACACGCTCTTCTTGATCTGAGCTTTCTTCATGTTTTTCCTTCCTTGTTTGCTTCATGGTTTGTTGGTGTGAACATATATCAGCATAAAAAGGGGGCTGCTCTTTTACAAGCAGCCCCCTCTGCCGAACTTAGAAAATGGCTCAGGCGTTGGCCTGTGCAGCAGCGACAGCGCAGGCGACGGTAGCGCCGACCATCGGGTTGTTGCCCATGCCGATGAGGCCCATCATCTCGACGTGTGCAGGCACAGAAGAAGAACCTGCGAACTGAGCATCGCCGTGGACGCGGCCCAGCGAGTCGGTCAGGCCGTAGCTGGCGGGGCCGGCTGCGACGTTATCGGGGTGCAGGGTACGGCCCGTGCCGCCGCCGGAAGCGACGGAGAAGTACTTCTTGCCGTTCTCGTTGGCCCACTTCTTATAGGTGCCGGCGACCAGATGCTGGAAGCGGACGGGGTTGGTGGAGTTGCCGGTGATGGAGCACTGGACGTCCTCCTTCTTCATGATGGCAACGCCCTCCATGACATCGTTTGCGCCGTAGCACTTGACGGCTGCGCGCTCACCCTCGGAGAAGGGGATCTCCTTGACGACCTTCAGGGTCTGGGTGGGGATGTCGTACTCGGTCTGCACATAGGTGAAGCCGTTGATGCGGGAGATGATGTAAGCGGCATCCTTGCCCAGACCGTTCAGGATGACGCGCAGGGGGGTCTTGCGGACCTTGTTTGCGGTGCGGGCGATGCCGATGGCACCCTCAGCAGCGGCGAAGGACTCGTGGCCTGCGAGGAAAGCGAAGCAGGTGGTGTCCTCGCTCAGCAGACGAGCGCCCAGATTGCCGTGGCCCAGACCGACCTGACGCTGCTCAGCGACAGAGCCGGGGATAGTGAAAGCTTCCAGACCTTCGCCGATGGCGGCTGCACACTCGGCAGCATCGGTCAGGCCGCGCTTGACAGCGATGGCGGTGCCCAGCGTGTAGGCCCAGACAGCGTTATCAAAGCAGATGGGCTGCACACCGCGGACGATCTTATCGCAGTCGATGCCCTTAGCGAGGAGCATCTCGTTGCAGGCGTCCAGAGACTCGAGGCCGTTGGCCTTCAGGCATGCCTCGATCTTCGGCATGCGGCGATCCATAGATTCAAAAGTTGCCATGAGTTGTTCCTCCTCTCTTATTCCTCACGCGGGTCGATGTACTTGACGGCGCCCTGCTCCTTGCTGAAGCGGCCGTAGGTACCCACGTTCTTCTCGTAAGCCTCGTTGGGGGTCTTGCCGTGACGGATGTCCTCCATCATCTTGCCCAGCTTGACGAACTGATAGCCGATGACCTCATCGTTGGAATCGAGAGCCAGCTTGTTGATGTAGCCCTCGGTCAGCTCCAGATAGCGGACGCCCTTCTCCTTGGTGGAGAAGATGGTGCCGGTCATGGAGCGCAGGCCCTTGCCCAGGTCGTCCAGACCTGCGCCGATGGGCAGACCGTCCTCAGAGAAAGCGGTCTGGCTGCGGCCGTAGACGATCTGGAGGAACAGCTCGCGCATTGCCACGTTGATGGCGTCGCAGACGAGGTCGGTGTTCAGAGCTTCCAGAATGGTCTTGCCGGGCAGGATCTCGCCTGCCATAGCAGCGGAGTGGGTCATGCCGGAGCAGCCGATGGTCTCCACCAGAGCTTCCTCGATGACGCCGTTCTTGATGTTCAGAGACAGCTTGCAGGTACCCTGCTGAGGTGCACACCAGCCCACACCGTGGGTGTAGCCGCTGATGTCCTTGATCTCATAGGCCTTGACCCATGCGCCCTCCTCGGGGATGGGAGCCGGACCATGCTTAGGACCTTTGGTGATCGGGCACATATTCTGTACTTGCTGCGAATAGGTCATAATCATACTCTCCTTTTGACAAATTGATGTCACACGGCCGGGGCTTCTCTCCCCTGCCGCCTTGCATTGACCGGGCTGCGCCGCTCTCTTTTCAGCGCTCCTCCCGGTACTACCACGCACAATTTTATTATAGAGGACGACGGCGCAATTTGCAAGCTATTTCTGACAAATTTTTCGCAATCTTTTTGTTATTTTCGTTTTTCCTCGAAAGAGCGTTTCTCAGTTCGGCTTCTTCGGGCGCTCTGGCTGCACCGGCGTGACGGCCCAGATACAGGCAAAGCCTGCCGCCGCACCCGCGATGGCGAGGACGTGCCTCCCCGGCCCAAAGCCCCAGAAATTGGCGATAAACGGGAACAAAAGGCTTCCTACACTCTGTCCCAGCGCCAGAAAGCCATAGTTCACTCCGGCGTGGGGCAGGCCGAACAGGTCGGTGGAGAGGGCGGGCAGCACTGCCGCCAGCGCCGAGTAGCAGAAGGTCAGCCCTGCGTACACCCCTACGACGGCCCATCCACGGGCTGACCAGAACACCACCGAAAGCCCCAGCGACGCGCCGAAGAGGATGAGGTCGGTCGGCCGCCGGCCGATCTTGTCGCTGAGCAGGGGCATCAGCAGCCGCCCGGCCGCGCTGCCCACGCTGCCCAGCACCACGGCCCAGAGGGCGGCGCTCTCGTCCAGCCCCCGCTCCATGCCCAGCTTCAGGATGATGGGGCTGAACAGCAGCACTGCCGGGGTGGAAAAGCAGACCGCTCCGGCGCAGAGCCAGTACTGGTGTGTGCCCAGCATCTGCCGGGGCGAGAGGTCGAGGGACGGTGCAGCGTCCTCCTTTCCCTGCCCGCCGGGCCGGGGCTTTTCCGGCGGCGGGTCGGTGAGGAGGGCGCTCCCCGCAAGGCAGACCGGCAGGGTCAGCGCCCCCAGCGCCCAGAAGGCCCCTCGTATCCCCTGCACCGGCCCGAAGCCCCGCAGCGCCGTGCGGACGAAGACGGTGAGGAAGGCACCGCTCAGGCCCACCGCGCCCCCGATGACGCCGGTGGCAAGGCCCTTCCGCCCCCGATACCACTTCTGGGCGCAGGACTGGATGGACGGGTAGAGGAAGGCCGTGCCGAGGCCCGCCGGGATGCTGAACACCCCAAAAAAGAAGCTTTCCTTCCCGGCCGGGAGGGCCGCCGCCCCAAAGAATCCGCCGCAGAGCAGCCCCGTCCCCCAGAGGGCCGCAAAGCGAGGCCCTCGCTTGTCCTGCAAAAATCCCCCGATGACGCATCCGACGCCGAAGGCCGCGATGAGCACCCCGAACGCATAGCCCGCCCCCTGCTCACTGAGTCCGTATTCCTCCATGACCGGCTTCTGGAACACGCCCCACGCAGCGGGCAGGCCGGTCAGCACCTGTATCGCCGCCCCTGCCGCCAGGATGGCCCAAGGTCTTGTTTTCTGCATTCTTTGCATCACCTCAAAGAATAGTGTGTCCTTTTCGATTGACAAAAAGACAGTATTCTTTATAATTAGAAGGGTATTATATAGCAATTCAACTTTTTAATGCAACAGCAACAGCGTTGAATTGCATATCGCAAATATGCTGTTTGAATGTTGCACTAATTTCTTGACTTGCGATAAAAATCATCTCTCATGTCGCGCTGTCGTGTGTCCTGACCGCAGGGCACTCCCGTTTCTGGTTCAAGTAAGCCTGTGCGTCCCGCGCAGGCCTTGCCGACACGCCAGTGGCTCCCCCTTTGGGGGAGCTGTCGCGTCAGCGACTGAGAGGGCTATAAAGAGAGGACATACACTATGAAAACTCAGGCCTTAAAAGGGATGCGCGACCTTCTGCCCAACGAGCAGACCCTGCGCGACTACATTCAGGGCAAGATCCTTGAGACTTACCGCGCATCCGGCTTCGAGCGCATCTCCACCCCCATGCTGGAGGATATGGAGAACCTCGACAAGTCCGACGGCGGCGACAACCTGAACCTCATCTTCAAGGTGCTCAAGCGGGGCGACAAGCTCACCGCTGCCCTGAACTCCGGCGACCCGAAAGAGCTTTCGGATATGGGCCTGCGCTATGACCTGACCCTGCCCCTGAGCCGCTTCTACGCCGCCAACAAGGACAAGCTCCCCCACCCCTTCAAGGTCATCCAGACCGACCGCGTCTTCCGCGCCGAGCGCCCCCAGAAGGGCCGTCTGCGTGAATTCGTCCAGTGCGACATCGACATTCTGGGCGACGAAAGCCCCAACGCCGAGGTCGAGCTGATCGACGTGACCACCCGCGCCCTGCTGGGCATCGGCTTCGACGGCTTCACCGTCAACATCAACGACCGCCGCATCCTCCGCGGGATGCTGGAGAGCATGGGCTTTGCCGCCGACACGCTGGACTCCGTCTGCATCACCTTCGACAAGATGGATAAGATCGGTGCCGACGGCGTCAAGGCCGAACTGCTGGAAAAGCAGCTGCCCGAGAGCGCTGTCAACGCACTGGCCGACTTCATCGCCGCCGGTGAGGTGACGCTGGACGCCGTGGCCTCCCGCTGCGCCGACCCCGCCATCGCCGACGACCTGAAGTATGTCCTCGCCACCGCCAACGTCATGGCCGCAGGCCGCTATCAGGTGGCCTACTGCCCCAGCCTCGTGCGCGGTCAGGGCTACTACACCGGCATGGTCTTCGAGATCACCTGCCCGCAGTTCAGCGGCGCAGTCGCCGGCGGCGGACGCTACGACAACATGGTGGGCAAGTTCCTCGGCACGCAGGTGCCCGCCGTCGGCTTCTCCATCGGCTTCGAGCGGGTCTGCGGCATCCTGCTCGAGCAGGGCTACCAGATCCCCGGCGCAAAGCAGAAGATCGCCCTGCTCTACGGCAGGGACGCCGACTTCACCGCCGTCCTGAGCCGGGCCGCCACCCTCCGCGAGACGTACAACGTCACCGTCCTGCCGCAGGGCAAGAAGCTCGGCAAGCAGCTGGGCCAGCTGGAAGCAGCCGGCTTTGCGGGTGCCGCCTTTATGGACAAGGACGAAGTGAAGATCTTCTGATCATCCCGGATACAGCAAAAGCGGCAGGCCGTCGGGCCTGCCGCTTTTTTGTTTTGCTCTTATGCGCCGAAGACGGCGGTATAGTCTGCCTTGAATTTCTCGATGCCCTGATCGGTGAGGGGGTGCTTGGTCATCTGCTCAATGACCTTGTAGGGCACGGTGGCGATGTCCGCACCGGCCAGCGCACACTCGGTGATATGGATGGGGTTGCGGACAGAGGCCGCAATGATCTGCGTATGGATGTCCGGGTAGTTGGCGAAGATCTCGCTGATGGTGCGGACAAGGTCGATGCCCGGCTGGCTGATGTCATCAAGACGGCCAAGGAAGGGGCTGACGTAGGCCGCACCGGCCCGTGCAGCCAGCAGGGCCTGATTGGCCGAGAAGATGAGGGTGCAGTTGGTGGGGATGCCCTTGGCGCTCAGGGCCTTGATGGCCTTGAGGCCCTCCACGGTCATGGGGATCTTGACGACCATGTGCTTGGGGTCGAGGGCATAGATGGCCTCTCCCTCCTTCACCATCGTCTCCGCATCAGTGGTGGTGGCCTTCACCTCGCCGGAGATGGGGCCGTCCACGATGGAGGCGATCTCCGCCAGCGTCTTGGCGTAGTCCTTGTGCTCCTTTGCGATGAGGCTGGGGTTGGTGGTGACGCCCGAAATGACGCCCATATCATTGGCCTTGCGGATCTCGTCCACATTTGCGGTATCGATAAAGAATTTCATACAGGTCCTCCCTTCGTTCTTCGTGAGAACATTTCTGCCCTTATTTTACTACACTTCCGGCAGAGAGAAAAGAGTCCCCTGCAAATTTCACGTCTTCTTTGCGTTGGGGTATACCCGCTCCATCCGGGCATTGTCGAAATGCTCGTCGAGGAAGACGTCCAGCCGGTTTGCCGGGGCGAGGCCGCTGGTGCGGGCGTCGTAGCGGGCCAGCGCCAGACCGGAAAGCCCCATGTTCACGGCCATGAACACCGTCAGCACCACCGTCATCCACGGCAGGATATGCTTTTTGAGCTTTGCCATCAGCTTTGCGATGAGGGGGTAGCCGTACCGAATCCAGACCACCGCCGCGATGCCCCAGAAAAAGCAGTAGAGCAGGTTGACACGGCCTCCCAGATTGAACTTGAAGCCGCTGTAATCCCAAAAGATGACGCCGAAGAGCAGCTCGCCCACGGCGCTGCAAAGATACTCATACGCGCCGCCCAGCACAAAGCCGAAGAGGAAGATGGAGCGGTCGCTCCGCTTCTCGCTGCCCCGCAGCAGGACAGCCGCCATGACCAGCGCCAGCCCCCACACCACGCTGAAGGGACCCCACACAAGGCTCGAGCGGCTCATCCAGACCCCCGCCGTCACCCGGCAGAAGAGCGTCTCCACCACATCGCCGAGGAACGCGCCGATGACGAAGAGCCAGACGAGGTCGCCGAAGCTCAGGGCCTTCTCGGCCTGCACCGTCGGCTCGGGCCGGACAGCAGTCGGATAGGCCTTCTGGATACGCTTTTCCACATGGGCGATGAGCCGCTGGCGCAGCTTGTCCGAGTGCTTTTCCAGCTCAAGGTTGAACTGTTCCAACTTCGGGTGGCTGGCGGCGTACTGGTTGACGGCCAGCGCCGTACCCAGCTGGTCGAGGACGGCCACCGTCATCATGACCCAGACGCCCACATGCAGCAGCCACCCCGGCAGAAGGGCGCAGAGGCGCAGCAGCAGGCCGTTGCCCCATAGGACGCTGGCCATGCCCAGCAGGCCCCAGAGCACCGAATATTGCAGGCAGACATAGCCGTCCAGATTGAACTTCTTGTCCGAGTAGTCCCACCAGCGGCGGCGGTGCACCCGCTCCAGCAGCTTGGCCGTCACCCACTCCACTACCGTGGCGTCCGCCGCACAGCCGAGAAAGAGGGCCAGCGGGGCCGAACGCAGGTCGGCGAAGCCCACGGCCATCAGCACAGCCGCCGTGCCGTAGACGAAGCAGAACGGGCCGGACGCCACGCCACGGTTGACGAAGGCACGTCCTTTCACCGTCGCTGCCACCGTTTCGGCCACCCAGCCGAGGAATGAATAGACCAGATAAATGACGCAGAGGGTATAAAAATTCAGCTCCATTGCGTGTTTCCTTTCCCATATGAATGGTTACAGGGATATTGTACGCAGTTTTTGCTTCCCGTGCAAGAGGAAGGCAGAATTTTCACGCAAAAAGGCCGCTGAAAGACAACCTCTCCGTCTGCGCCTTTGGCGCAGCCACCTCCCCTATCGAGGGGAGGCCTTGGCAGGGCGGAAAGCCTCATCTCTTCGCCAGAGGCTCCCCTACAAGGGGAGCTGTCGAGCGACAGCGAGACTGAGAGGTTGTACTTAGCAGCGGCCTATATTTTATAAGGGTAAAGCGCTCAGGCGCAGCTTACAGCTGGCTCTTGTACAGCTCCACGATCTCCTCCACGCTGGTGTCGCGGGGGTTGCCGGGACGGCAGGCGTCGGCATAAGCGGACTCGGCGAGGAACTGGATGTCCTTCTCCTTCAGGATGCCGTGGAGATTTGTGGGGATGCCCACATCCGCAGACAGCTGCTTGACGGCGGCGATGGTGGCATCTGCTGCCTCGGCGTCGTTCATCTCGTCGATGCCCACAACGCCCATCGCCTTGCCGACGGCGCGGTAACGCTCACCGGCGACGGTCTTGTTGTACTCCAGACCGACGGGCAGCAGGATAGCGCAGGCCACGCCGTGGGGGGTGTCGTACAGAGCGGACAGACCGTGTGCCATGGAGTGGACGATGCCCAGACCCACGTTGGAGAAGCCCATGCCGGCGATGTACTGGCCCAGCGCCATGCCCTCGCGGCCCTCGGGGGTGTTCTGGACAGCACCGCGCAGGTTCTCGCTGATGAGCTTGATGGCCTCGAGATGGAACATATCGGAGATGACGCAGTGGCCCTTGGTGATGTAGCCCTCGATGGCGTGGGTCAGAGCGTCCATACCGGTGGCGGCGGTCAGGCCCTTGGGCATAGAGGACATCATATCGGGATCGACGACGGCGATCTCCGGAATATCGTTGGTATCGACGCAGACGAACTTGCGCTTCTTCTCCACGTCGGTGATGACGTAGTTGATGGTGACTTCAGCTGCAGTACCGGCAGTGGTGGGCACTGCGATGGTGAAGACCGCGTGCTTCTTGGTGGGAGCAACGCCCTCCAGAGAGCGGACATCGGCAAACTCGGGGTTGTTGATGATGATGCCGATGGCCTTTGCGGTGTCCATCGAAGAACCGCCGCCGATGGTCACGATGCTGTCTGCCTCAGCAGCCTTGAAGGCGGCCACGCCGTCCTGCACATTGGCAATGGTGGGGTTGGGCTTGATCTCGCTGTAGACGGCGTAGGCGAAGTTTGCAGCATCCAGCAGGTCCGTGACCTTCTTGGTGACGCCGAACTTGATGAGGTCGGGGTCGGAGCAGACGAAAGCCTTCTTGTAGCCGCGGGCCGTCAGCTCGGGCACGATGTTCTCGATGGCGCCGTGGCCATGGTAGGAAATGGTGTTCAGAACGATACGATCAGCCATTGGTAATAAACCTCCCAATTTTGCGTCCCGCCGGGCGGCGGGCACGACTCTCTTTGCTTCTACTTTACCACTTTGTTAAAACATTTTCAATGTCATTTCTTATGATTTTCATGAAATTTTTATACTTTTTTATATTTTTGCAGAGAAATTGCCCAAATCAGGCAAAATATCCGCAACACAAAATCCCCAGCACGATTCAGACCGTGCCGGGGATTCATTGTCAGAGATATATGGATTTTATGCCGCTATGCGGCCCTCTGCCTTGCCATTTGCAATATAATGCTCGTAGTACTTCACATTATCATCTCCAAACATGGCCACAAGCTCGGGGTTATTTGCTTTATAGGTGTTCAGGTCAAATCCGCTGCTTCCGCGACGGCCTTCTTTCATGCCGCTGGTCACAAAGTGGTCAAACAGTTTTTTCTGGTCAGCACCATAAAGGGCAGCGAGGTCAGGATTGTAGGTAAGATAGTCTTGGTAGTTGTAGACAGCCTGATACTGGGCAAGCTGCTGATAAAAAGGCGGGTTTTGGAGAGTCATGCCTTGATACTTAGAGTTCGGATGATAAATTGTTTCCTTCGTGCCATCCATATAAGTGACCACCACTTTATCCACTTGAATATAAGAAATAACATTACTGTACCAGCCAACTCCATCAAATCTGCAATATGTATCTACCATCGCATTTTGGATTTCATCTTCCGTCAGATATGTAGCACTGTATATATCTCCCTGTTTAGCCTGAACAAAGAAATTCCCATTGACATCTCGAAAAACATTTTTCAGTTCATCATTACTTCCAATAGAAACATAGTACCCCGTTTCTTTATAATATTTAAACGGAAAATCTTTTGCAACCCCATATAGAGTGTTCAAGTTATTGTTGTTATCTTCATACACCTGAAAAGGCTCATTGGGACCTACCGCGGTTAATACCTGTGTGGCAATTTCTGGTATCGCATCCCCTACACGATTATATGCCGTGGCATACCATTCTGTATATTTAATATCTTTCGCTGTATTGTTTCTGAAATACACGGTTGGTGAATATGCACAATTATTCCCCCATATAACCTGTAATGTCATAAGTTCCACATTCGGCTTCGCCGCCATCGCCGAAAGTCCAAGACATCCGCACAGCAACACCGCCGTAGACAAAAGAGCTGCAAGTTTCTTTTTCATAACGCTTCCTCCTTTTCCGGAACGCTATTCGTACTTTTCTGCCGCAACCTCATATGGTCTGCCTCTTTAAATAAATTATAGCACTATAAAATCTGCTTATCAATATGATTGCCTCTCCATCTATACAGATTTCAGCTTTTCTACGCAAAAATCCCCCACGTAGCATCAGCCATGTGGGGGTTCTACACTTTATAAGTTTTTCACTTTGCCCCTTCGCCTGCGAAGAACTCCTTCGTGAGCTTTGCCACCGTGCCGGAGAGCAGAAGCAGGGCGATGAGGTTCGGGATGCTCATCAGGCCGTTGAAGGTGTCGGCGATGCTCCACAGCAGCCCGAGGTCCACTGTCGCGCCCAGAATGGACACGAAGGAGTAGACCACGAGGAACGGCCCGACCACCTTGTCGGTGTGGAACAGGAACTCGATGCACCGGGAGCCGTACAGGCCCCAGCCGATGATGGTGGAGAACGCGAAGCAGCAGAGCGCCACCGCCGTGAAGATGGACGACCAGCCGCCGTAGGTGGCCGTGAAGCCGGAGATGGTCAGCTCCGCGCCTGCCGCGCTGCCGTAGCCCACCGGCACACCGCTGCACAGGATGACCATGGCGGTCAGGGTGCAGATGACGATGGTATCGGCAAAGACCTCGAAGATGCCGAACATTCCCTGCTTGACCGGCTTGTGGGTGTCGGCGCAGGCGTGGGCGATGGAGCCTGTGCCGAGGCCGGCCTCGTTGGAGAAGATGCCGCGGGAGACGCCCTTCTGCATACTGAGAAAGACGCTGCCGATGGCACCGCCGGTGACGGCCTGCGGGTCGAATGCACCGCCGACGATGGAGGCAAGGACCGCCGGGAAGCGGCGGTAGTTGAGCGCCACGACGCCCAGCGCCAGTACAATGTAGAACAGCGCCATAAAGGGCACCAGCTTCTCGGTGACGCTGCCGATGCGCTTGACGCCGCCCAGCAGCACCATTGCCACCATCATGGCCACCACGACGCCCACGATGAGGTTGAGGGTGGGCAGGATGCCGTTCAGGCCGCTGCCGGTGGCCAGCAGGGCTGAGTCGATGGCGGTGACGATGGTGTTCACCTGCGTGGCGTTGCCGGTGCCGAAGACGGTCAGCACGCCGAACAGGGAGTAGAGGACCGCGAGGAACTGCCACCGGCTGCCGAGGCCGTTCTTGATATAGTACATGGGGCCGCCCACAAGCTCACCGTTCTTGTTCCGCTCGCGGAAGTGCACCGCCAGCGTCACCTCGGCGAACTTGGTGCACATCCCCAGCAGAGCCGAGCACCACATCCAGAACACCGCGCCCGGCCCGCCGATGGCGATCGCGCCCGCCACGCCGGCGATGTTGCCGGTGCCGACGGTCGCAGCCAGCGCGGTGCAGACCGCCTGAAACGGCGTCATTGCGCCGTCGGAGGCGTCCTTCCTGCGGAAGATGCGTCCGATGGTGGTGCGGATGGCATAGGGGAATTTCCGGATCTGCAAAAAGCCGGTCCGCACGCTGAGCAGCAGGCCCACGCCGATGATGCAGACCATCGCCGGGATGCCCCAAATGAAGCTGTTGACCGCCTGATTGACGGCTGTGATGGTTTCGAGCATGATAGTTTACGCCTTTCTTTGGAAGCTGTTTTTGTAAGCAGTGTGCAATGCTTACGAAAACGGCTTCCTGATTTTAACACAACGAAAGATATTTTATCTCATTCCACACGCTCTGTCAATTTATTCCTGAGATCTGCCCGTTCCGGCTGAAATTTTTTGGATCCGCTTCCCCTGTGTTCTCTCTGCTTCTTTGCCGCTTTTTTGCCTGCCAAAGCTCTACACAAACCACGCCGATTGTGCTATGATAAGGGTGAAATTTCGGTTTGGCACTGCCAACCGCAAGGAGATGTCATTGATGTCTGAAACATCTGGTCTGATGGATACGCTGCGGCAGGAGGGGATCTCCCCCGACCTGCTGCGGGCTGTGGAAGAATACCGCACCGCCCACCCGCTGGCCGAGGCCCTGCGTCCCCGCATCCCGGCCCCTGCTTTCGTCTACTACGGCAGAGAGGTGTGGGAGCAGGCGCTGGCCGCTCTGCTCTGCGGCGAGAACCTGCTGCTGGCGGGCGGCAAGGCCACTGGCAAAAACGTGCTGGCAGAGAACCTTGCCGCCGCCTTCGGGCGTCCCGCGTGGGACATCTCGTTCCACGTCAACATGGATGCAGCCTCCCTCATCGGCATGGACACCTTCGAGGGCGGACAGGTAAAGTTCCGGCCCGGCCCGGTCTACCGCTGCGCCCAGAGCGGCGGCTTCGGCGTGCTGGATGAGATCAATATGGCCAAAAACGAGGCGCTGGCCGTCCTCCACGCCGTGCTGGATTTTCGCCGGGCCATTGATGTGCCGGGCTACGACCGCATCCCGCTGGCCGAGGAGACCCGCTTCATCGCCACCATGAACTACGGCTATGCAGGCACCCGGGAGCTGAACGAGGCGCTGACCTCCCGTTTCGTGGTCATCCAGATGCCCACCATCACCGAAGAGAACCTTGAAAAGCTCCTGCGCACCCAGTTCCCCGACCTGAACGGCAAATACATCCGGCAGTTTGCCCTCCTCTTCCTCGACTTGCAGAAAAAGTGCGACAGCGCGGAGATCTCCACCAAAGCCCTCGACCTGCGCGGGATGCTGGACGCTCTGCGCCTGATGCGCCGGGGCGTCGCCGCCGGGGCTGCGCTGGACATGGGCATCACCAACAAGGCCTTCGACTCCTACGAGCAGGGCCTCATCCGGGACGCCATCGCCGCCCGCATCCCGGCCCAGCTCACCGCCGCAAAGCTCTTCGGCTAAAGGAGCATTCCGATGGAAGCGCAGAGCTACACCGCCGAAGAGCGGCGTGCCGCCAATCAGGTGTGGGCGGCGGCAGGGGCCTACGGCTTCGAGCCGTTGTTCCTTGCCCGCAACACCGACGGCACCATTGATTTTTACATGAACTGCATCGTGGGGCTGGTGCACAAATACTACGGCGACGCGCTGGTGCGCAGCCTCTTCGACACATGGGAGGGCGACCTCCGGCAGACCATGCTGGACGATCTGAGCTGGCTCTACCTCGAAAGCGCGGCTTACGCCCTCGAGCTGCCCGGCCGCCCGGTGCTTTCGGCCCTCCGCCGCGCCCACGCGGATTATTTTTTCGGCATCCAGTACAAGCTCTCGCGGCAGGAGTGGATGGCGAAGAACCAGCTGGTCTACTCCATGCAGGCTGCACGCTGGCGGGCCGTGCAGGGCCGGACGCCGCCCGTCATGACCCCCTACGAAAAGAGCCTCAGCGCTGCCCTCAGCCCCGAAACGCCCCCTCGCCCCGAGGAGCTGAAAGCCGCGCTGCTGGCCGTCTACGCCAAGTTCGAGCTGTTCGACGGGACGGTGCACCAGAAAGCCGGGCTGCACCTCCACTTGGACGGCCTGCTGGCGTCCCTCATGACCCGCACCATGCCCACCCAGATGATAAAGACCGACCGGGTGACGGTGGAGCACTCCGGCGCGGTGGATGCCTCCGGCGGCGGTGTCCATGCGGACAAGCGGCTGGCCCACATCACCCTGCGCCAGCGCGCCGAGGAGGACCGGGCCTACATCGAGAGCTGCTTTGGCCGGTCGCTCTACCCGCCCGAGCGGCTGCGGAAGGCCGAGCAGGAGCTTTGCACCGGCGAGCATCTGGGCTGTCATCTCTGGTTCGCCTCCGGCGTGCCCAGCCCGGAACAGGCCCCCACCCCCGAGGCAAAGCATCTGGCCGAGCAGGCCCAGCTTCAGGCCGAGCGGAACCGGGCCTATTACGCGAAAAACCTTGAGCTTCACCGCAGCGTCGTGCTCCGGCTCTCCGAACAGATCCGCAACTGCATCCTCGTCCACCAGCAGCCCAACGCCCGGGTGGCCCGCAGCGGCAATCTCGACCCCGGGCGGGTCTGGCGCACCGTCATGGACGATGGCCGGGTGTTCCGCTGTGCAGAGGAGGAGAATCATCCCTCCTTTACCGTTGATCTCCTGCTGGACGCCTCGGCCTCCCGCCTCCACTGTCAGGAGGTCATCGCGGCACAGGGGTCTATCCTTGCCCAGAGCCTCGCGGCCTGCGGCATCCCGGTGCGGGTGAGCTGCTTTTCCAGCCTGCGAGGCTACACCGTCCTCCGAGTGCTCAAGGGCTTTAAAGAAAAGAGCCTGCAGGGCATCTGCCAGTATTTCGCCTCGGGCTGGAACCGGGACGGTCTGGCTCTGCGTGCCGCAGGCGACCTCATCGACTTCGACCCCGGCCCTGCCGCACGCCACCTGCTCATCCTCCTGACTGACGCCTCCCCCAACGACAGCCGCCGCATCCCGCCCTCTCCCAACGACCCGCTGGGCCGCGATTACGGCGGGAGCGCAGGCGTGGAGGATGCCGCCGCCGAGGTGCGGGCGCTCCAGCGCAAGGGCCTGCGGGTCTCCGCCGTCTTTATGGGCGAGGACTCCAGCGCCGCCGATGCCTCCCGTATCTACGGCAAGAACATGGCCCGCATCCGGGGGATGGACCAGCTGGCCCGCGCCGCCGGACGGCTCATCCAGAACGAGATCCGGGAGCTGGGCGACTGAGCTTCTTATTTATAAAGAGAGCCTGCGGGGCCGCTGTGCAGTTGTATCTGCTGCCAGCAGCCCCGTATTTTTGTTGTCGTATACAACCATCTTGTTTTGTTTTGTCGGAAAAGCAGAAAGTTTTCTGGTTTTTTGGCAAACTTATAGTTGTATTTTGTCGTGATTTATGATATACTACATCCAACAAAGGGCCGTACCCCTCCGACAACACCCACGCTGCCCACAGGAAGGAGAACCACTATGGATGCCGCACGTTATTTTGAAGAGATGCATCTTGCCATGTCCAGCCAGAAGCCCGAGTACCGCCTTGTGCTCAGTGTCAAGGTACAAGACCTCGGCGGTGCGGACGCCTATCTCGAGCTGCGGCAGGAGCCGGTCAGCGGCAAGGCCCGGGTCTTCTATTCCACGATGGGACGCCAGAAGCTGAACTTCCAGCTCATCCGAAAGGGGTGGCAGAGCTGCCACAACGCCTCCGGCGAGCTGACGGGGCGCTTCCCTGCCACCGCCGAGGGTCTGCTGGCCCAGACGGATTTCTCTGCCTTCATCCGGGACGACGCCCTCGACAGCGGCCGGATGGAACGCATCCTTCATGTGCTGGCCCATACTGCCGGTGGTTGTGGGACGGCCGCTCCCTCCTCTGTCCGGGAAGGGGCGCTTATCACGGTGGAGCGGTTCGCAGGCCGTCCCGCCCATTGGAGCTATTGGAGCGCCCGCGCCGCAGAGCAGCTCAACATCGCGGCCATCCTCTGCTGGCTGGGCGACTATCTTGCCGGGGCCGAGCGCCGCACCCTCCAGAGCTGCCCCGAGGCCATGCAGCTTGCCGCCGCGTGGCAGGCCGCCCTCCTCTCTCCCCTGCCCCAGTCGGCCCAGCGTCCTCAGCCTGCGCAGACGCCCCGGCCCATCCGCCGTGCGCCTGCCGTCGAGAATCCGCGCTGGCAGAGCATCCTCGCCGTGCTGGCGACGGTGTAACAGAAAGGCCTCCCGCATCGGGAGGCCTTTCGCCGTATCCGGCGCGCATTCGTTCATATTTTCAGTTTCGAGAAATCGGTGCAGAGATATTCATAGAGCTTGTCAACGGCCTGAAATCCCATCTTCGCATACAGTTCCTTCGGTGTATCCTCGGAGTCAGCGTGAAGATACAGGATCTCTCCGCGCTCCTGCGCCTTTTCGGCAATATGCTTCATCAGGGTCATGGCGATGTACTGGTGCCGGAAATTCTCGTCCACCAGCAGGCCGTCCATGCAGACATACCCATCGGATGCGAAAATATAGCAATCACCCACCAGCTTCCCGCCCAGATACGCGCCGAGGTAGGTCAGCTTTTCCCGAAGACGCCGGTTGCTCCGCACCGTGTAATCATCCCCGTACAACGGGCCGTAGTATTTCAGTTCGTGTTGTTCCAGCTGGTCTGCGTCCGGGGCCTTGATCGAGACGTCCGGGTTCGTTTTCCAGCTGCGGATGTCTGTTTCCGGGGGCAGAACCATCGTCAGGGTCTCTTCGCACTCCATGCCGAATGCATCGGCCAGCGGCTCGTACCCTTCCAGCTTGAGGAAGGTGTCTCCCCGCTCTTTCTGGTAGGCCAGCGCGGCCCGGACTTCATCTGCCGAGGGCTGGCTGTAATAGCAGAACGCGTTGTGGTCGTATTTATCGCGCAGCTCGCTGTCCTCCCGCTTGGTCAGATGCTCTGAAACGGTGTGAGACGCGGAAAACAGCCGGTAAAAGCTTTCATCGGTCTTTCTTGTAGGGTTCATTGCGCTCCTCCAAACCTTATCGCTCACTTCCAGCCCCGGGCCGAGGGGTCGAGCATCTCGGCGGCGGAGTAGATGAGGGCGTTGCAGATGGCGGCGGCCACATTGCTGCCGCCCTTGCGGCCCATCGCCGCGATGGCGGGCACGCCGTGCTTTTCGCAGACGGCAAAGAGCCGCTCTTTGCTCTCCACCACATTCACGAAGCCCACCGGGACGCCAATGACCAGCGCAGGCCGCAGGCCGTTTTCGATCTGCTCTGCGATGGTCAGCAGGGCTGTGGGCGCGTTGCCGACGGCCAGGATCGCCCCGGGGTGCTCCTGTGCCGCCTTTTTCATGGCCGCAACGGCCCGGGTGGTGCCCGCCTCCTTGGCGGCAGCGGCCACCTCCGGGTCGGCCATGTAGCAGCAGGCCATGCCGCCCAGCTTTGCCAGCCCGGGCTTTGTGATGCCGGCCAGCGCCATGTTCGTATCGGTCACGATGACCGCTCCGGCGTGGAGGGCCTTGACGGCCTGCTCCACGGCGTGGGGGGTAAAGCGGAGATTCCGCGCATAGTCGAAGTCGGCGGTGGTGTGGATGACCCGCTTGACCACGGCTTCGTGCTCGGGCGGCGGGGTCAGGCCCATCATGTCCAGCTCTTCGGTGATGATGCGGAAGCTCGTCCGCTCGATGTCGGCGGGAAGATGATGCTGCGGCGTCAATATTCTATCCCCTTTCGTGCTTTTATCCCCTTCTGGTAGGGGTGGCGGTGGCATTTCATCTCGGTGGAGTAATCGGCGGCATCCAGCATCCACTGGGGCGGCGTGTGGGCCGTCAGGACGCATTCACATCCGGCAGGCCGTTCCAAGACGGCCTTTTTTAATTGGCCGACGTCCACCATCTCCAGTTCCTCGGCGCTTCCGGCCTCGTCCAGCACCAGCAGGTCGGCAGGGCGGGCCATTGCAGCGGCAAGGTTCTGATCTTGCAGTTCACGGGTCGTGGCCTTTTCTTCCGGCGTCATCTGGAACACGAATTTCTGCCCGGCCTTGCCCCGGTAGATCTCCGCCCCCAGCCGGGCCAGAAGCGGGATCTCCCCGCTGTTCCCGCCTTTCAGGAACTGGACGATGACCACCCGCTTTCCGGCTCCCAGCGCACGGAGTGCAAGGCCCATGGCGGCGGTGGTCTTTCCCTTTCCATCGCCCCAGTAGAGGTGCAAAAGTCCCTGCTCCATTTCAGTGCTTCTCCATTCCCATCGCGGCATACACCGCGTCCATGTCCAGCGCCGCCCGGACGCCGTCGGCCAGCTTGTCGAACTGCTGGCGGCGGTACTCCTCCATCGGGATGAGGGCCGCGTCGGAGGGGTCGATGCCCCTGCGGCGGCAGAGCCAGCCCGCCAGCGCCTCGGTGAGGGCGCCAGTGTCAAACAGGCCGTGGAGATAGGTGCCGAACACATTGCCCTGCACGCAGCCCTCCCGCCCGCCGTCCGGGTAGCGGGCGAACGGCTCGCCCTCGGCCTCGGTCACGCCGGTATGGATCTCGTAGGCTTCCAGTTCCGCGCCTGCAAAGGGGGCAGCAGTGACGACGGCCCGGACCTGTGCGCGGCGCTTGCGCTGGCTGAACACCGTCCGGGTGGGCAGCAGGCCCAGCCCCCGCAGCGTCTGCGGACGGCCGCTCTCGCTCCCCTCGGAGTCGTCGAGGGTCTGGCCCAGCATCTGGTAGCCGCCGCAGACCCCCAGCACCGGCGTACCTTTCCCAGCCAGCCTGAGCAGCGCTGCCTCCAGCCCGCACTGCCGCAGCCAGAGCAGGTCGTCCACCGTGTTCTTGGTGCCCGGCAGCAGGATGAGGTCGGGCGTGCCCAGCTCGTGGGCGTTCGCCACATACCGCACTCCCAGCAGCGGGTGCTGCTCCAGCGGCATAAAGTCCGTAAAATTGGACAGGTGTGGCAGACGGAGGATGGCTGCATCCAGCGGCTTTTTTCCACCCCGGCTCTCGAGGCGCTGGCTCAGGGAATCCTCGTCCTCGATGTCCACCTTCAGATACGGCACGACCCCCACCACCGGCAGATGAGTCTTCTCTTCCAGCATCGCAAGGCCGGGGCGGAGGATCTCCACATCCCCCCGGAATTTGTTGATGACAAGCCCCTTGATCCGCGCCCGCTCCTTTTCTTCCAGCAGCTCCACCGTGCCGTAAAGCTGGGCGAACACGCCGCCCCGGTCGATGTCGCCCACCAGAAGCACCGGCGCATCCACCATCTCGGCGAGGCCCATGTTCACAATGTCCTCGCTTTTCAGGTTTATCTCCGCCGGGCTGCCTGCGCCCTCGATGACGATGACGTCAGCCTCCTCGGCCAGACTATCATATGCGGCCATGATGTCCGGCACCAGCTTTTTTTTCGTGCGGAAATACTCCGCCGCCGCCATCTGGCCCCGCACTTCGCCGTTGACGATGACCTGACTGCCCACGTCGCTGCTGGGCTTCAGGAGGATCGGGTTCATCCGCACGTCCGGCTCTACCCCTGCCGCCTGCGCCTGCACCACCTGCGCCCGGCCCATCTCAAGGCCGTCCTTGGTGACGAAGCTGTTCAGGGCCATGTTCTGGCTCTTGAAGGGCACGGCGCGCAGGCCGTCCTGCGCAAAGATGCGGCAGAGCGCCGCGCAGAGCAGGCTTTTGCCCGCGCCGCTCATCGTGCCCTGCACCATGATGCATTTTGCTCTGCTCATTCCAGCACCTCCCTCATGATCTCCAGCAGCCGGGCGTTCTCGGGAGCCGTGCGCACCGCCGTGCGGTACCACTCCGGCCCGAGGCCCGGATAATTCGCGCAGCTGCGCACCTGTGTACCCAGCGGGCGGAGTCGTTCGTTCAGGTCGGCAGGGGCGCGGAAGAGCAGATAGTTCGCCCTTCCGTCGATGACCCGCAGGCCCAGCGCCCGCAGCCCTGCCGTCATGGCCGGACGCTGCTGCGCGATCAGCGCCCGCACCTCGTCCACATAGGCCGTCTCCTTCAAAGCCGCGATGCCCGCCGCCTGCGCCAGACTCGACACGGCCCACGGCTGACCCGCTGCCTGCATCTTCTCTAAAAGCGCCTCGTCGCCGCAGAGGCAGTAGCCCAGCCGGACGCCTGCCATGCCGTAGAGCTTGGTAAAGGCCTTGAAGATGACGAGGCCGCCGCTTTCCAGCAGAGGCTTCGCCGTCCACCGGTCGGCGTCGGGCAGAAAATCGAGGAAGCATTCGTCCACCGCAAGGATCGCGCGGCACGCCTCGCACCGGCGCAGCAGCTTTTCGACCAGCCCGGGCGAAGCAAGCTGTCCGGTGGGGTTGTTGGGCTGGCAGAGGAACACCATGTCGGTGCTCTCGTCCACGGCGTCCACAAGGGCATCCGTCACCGCGAAATCCTCTGCTTCCCTGAGGAAAAAGCGTTTTATCTCACAGCCCGCCGTATCCAGCGCGGCGGCGTACTCGGCAAAGGTGGGGGCCGTCACGAGCGCACGGCGGGGCTTTGCGGCCCAGACCAGCCGGAAGATGAGGTCCGCCGCGCCGTTGCCGCAGAGGATCTGCTCCGGCGGCACGCCCTCGGCCCGACTCAGCGCCGCGCGCAGGGTGCGGCAGAGGGGGTCGGGGTAGCGGTCGGCCTCCGCCAGAGCCTCCCGGATGGCCTGCGCCACCCCCTCGGGCAGGCCGAGGGGGCTGACGTTCGCTGAAAAATCCAGTGCATCGCGGCCAAAGCGTTCGCGGTAGCCCATCCAGTCACCGCCGTGGACCAGTTGTTTCATCCCAAGAACCCCCGTATCGCACATCCAAACGCCAGCGCAAGCCCGCTGGCTGCATACATCATCCGATCTGCCCGCAGAATATCCTCCGGCCCGATGGGCCGCAGCGGGTCGCCGATGGTGGGCTTCGGATAATATTCCCCGAAATAATAGGCCGGCCCGGCCAGCTGGACGCCCAGCGCACCGGCGCAGGCGCTCTCAGTCTGGGCGCTGTTGGGGCTGGCGTGATTGCGGCGGTCCCGCCGCCAGATACGCCACGCGCCCTTGGCGTCATTGCGGGTGAACGCCGCCGCCATGATCCAGAGCAGCGCCGCCAGACGGCTCGGGATATAGTTTGCCACATCGTCCAGCTTTGCCGCCGCACGGCCAAAATAGAGATATTTCTCGTTCTTGTAGCCCACCATGCTGTCCATCGTATTGATAGCCTTGTAGGTCAGGGCCAGCGGCGCACCGCCCAGCAGCATATAGAGCAGCGGCGCGATGACCCCGTCGCTGGCGTTTTCGGCCACGGTCTCCACTGCCGCTCGGGTCACGCCCTCAGCAGTCAGCGCTTCCGTGTCACGGCCCACGATGCGGCTCACGGCTTTCCGGGCGGCGGGCAGGCTGCCTTTTTTCAGCTCGGCATAGACATTCGTGCTCTCCTGCACCAGCCCTTTTGCGGCCAGCGCCTGCCCGCACCAGAACATCTGCACGGCAAGCCCCAGCAGAGGGTGGAGCCGTGCCGCACCCCAGCAGACAAGGCCCGTGAGCAGCAGCGTCCCCACCGGCAGGCAGAACGCCAGCACCGCGCCGCCCAGCAGCTCGCCCTGCGGCGTCTTCGGCAGGCGGGCGCGGAGAAATTTTTCCAGCCGGGAGATGGCCTTGCCCATGTACACCACCGGGTGGGGCAGCCACGCCGGGTCGCCGAAGATGGCATCCAGCACGAAGCCCCCCAGCACAGCCCAGACGGTCATCATGCGTCCGCCTCCGCGTCCTTCGTGTACTGCACGATCCTGACGAGGCGGAGCTGGCGCTTTTCTGCCCAGTCGGCGGCGTCCAACACATAGC
This sequence comes from Faecalibacterium sp., assembly GCF_052358865.1. Lineage (NCBI taxonomy): Bacteria > Bacillati > Bacillota > Clostridia > Eubacteriales > Oscillospiraceae > Faecalibacterium > Faecalibacterium sp. The sequence goes on along the minus strand of NZ_DAWCVJ010000004.1, from coordinate 43,079 downwards.
CGCCCGCGTTGGGGCCGCACCACTCATAATAGCCGCGCCGGGGCAGGACATACCGCTCCATCGCCGCCATCTGGGTGCCGCCGTGGGCGAGGATGACCAGCAGCTCCTCGCCGTCGGCCAGTGCCTTGTCCACCAGACCGGAGAATGCATTGCAAATGCGGGCGGAGAAATCGTCCTTCCGCTCGCCGTCGGGGCACTTGCTCTCGCAGTTGGCCTTCACCCACGCCTGATAGTCGGCGTCGTGCTCCATCTCGACGTAGTTCTTCCCCTCGAAGCTGCCAAAGCACATCTCCTGCAGGTCTTTGACGACCACGAGTTTTGCGTCCGGGAAGAGCACCCGGGCCGTCTGGGCTGTCCGCTGCAGCGGGGTGATATAGACCACCTTCGGGTCGATGTCGGCCCGGCGCAGCTGGTGCAGGCCCTCCGCCGAGAGCGGGATGTCGCGCTGGCCCTGATAGCGCTTCTGGGCGTTGTATTCGGTCAGGCCATGACGCAGTAAATAGATCAACATGAGGGCAATTCTCCTTTCAATACCGTCGGGATGCCGCAGAACATCTGCACCACGCAGTCGGCGCGGGCGGCCAGCAGGCAGGCCAGCCGCCCGGCGGCCTCCCGCCCGGCACGCGCCCCGGCATCCATCGGGACAACACCGCCGCCGACCTCGGTGGCGATGACAATATCGTATTCCGCCAGCTCCCGGGCCAGCGCTTCGAGCTGCTCCGGGGTCTGGATTTCCGCAGCGGCGTCCTGCACATCGGCGATGACGCTGCCCCGGAACTTCCGCGCAAAGGTGCGCTTGCCGCTGTAGAGCGGCCCTGTGATGAACATCATTTACAGCACTCCTCCCCACTGGCTGACGGCCAGCGCCGCCAGCATCCACAGCTCAGCCCGCTGCAAAAACCATCCGGCCAGATCGCCGGTGATGCCGCCGAACTGCTTTTTTGCCACAAAATAATAGCGGCTCATCGCCAGAAGCGCCGCTGCCGCCAGAGCACCACCCCCCAGCACCGTCAGCGCCAGCACCAGCAGGGCCGACGCTCCGCAGAGGAAACGGCGGACGGTCTGCCTGTCCGCCGCCGTGGCGAAGGTGTGGGCAAGGCCGGTATCCTTCGCCAGCGGGAACGCCGCCACGGCAAAGCCGGACAGCGCCCGTTCCAGCACCAGCGCCAGCGTCCAGCACAGCCCCACACGAGGGGTGAACTGCACACTGCCGCAGAGGCCAAAGTAGGCGACAAAATAACTGCACAGCCGGATGACGGCAAAGGCGCCGCAGTGAGAATCCTTCAGGATCTCGAGCTTTTTTTCGCGGTCGCCGTAGCTCGAGAGGGCATCCGAGGTGTCGGCATAGCCGTCCAGATGGATGCCGCCGGTGACAGCCACCGGCACGAGGCAGAACGCCGCCGCCCGGGCCATGTCCGGCAGGGGCAGGACGCCGCAGAGGCACCACAGCCCGCCGCACACCACCCCGATGAGGGGGAAGGCACACATGGCGTACCGCATATTCTTCTCGTTCCACCCGAACTGCGGCACCGGCATGGCCGAAAACATCGCAAAGGCTACCGCGATGGTCTGCAAAATGGTCACAGCTTCTCTCCCCCCTTGTAATACACCGGCAGGCCGCAGACCACCCGGCAGACGTTGTCCGCCCGGGCGGCGAAGGCGTTGTTTACCTGCGCCAGCGCCCGCAGATACTGCCCGGTATCGCCTACATAGTCGGCCCCGCCGCTGAACACCTCGTTCGACACGACGATGAGGTCGCTGCACCCGGCGGCGAGGCGCTCCAGCCCGGTCAGGACGGCCTTTGCGGTGTGCTCTCCCGCCCCGCCGGGGTCGTAAAGCTCATTGGCCACAAGGTTGCCGAGGTCTTCCAAGAGGACGGTCCCCCGGCCGGGCAGAGCCAGATGGTCGAGGTGGAGCGGGCACTCCAGCGTCTCGAACTGCTTTTCGGCCCGCATCTTCCGGTGCTTTTCCACCCGGGCGGCGCACTCGGCGTCCCAGACCTGCATGGTGGCGAGGTAGTACCGGGGCAGGCCGGTCTTTAACACAAGGCTCTCGGCGTAGGCGCTCTTTCCGCTGGCTGCGCCGCCGATGACCAGCGTCAGCATCCCGCGCCCCCCTGCGGCGTGTAGGCATCGATGCCGCCCTCTGCGAAGGAATAGCAGCCATCGTAGACGGCCAGCGCCATATCCCACAGCGGGATGGCGGCCACCGCGCCGGTGCCCTCGCCCAGATGGAGGCCTGCCGTGATGAGGGCTTTTTTGTTCAGTGCATCCAGCACCAGCTTCGCGGCCGGCTCGGTAGAGCAATGGCTGGCAAAGACCGCCTTTTCCGCCGCCGGGCAGAGCCGGACGGCGCAGAGCGCCGCCACTCCGCTGATGAAGCCGTCGGCCAGCACGGGCACTCCCTCCAAGGCCCCGCCGAGAAAGATGCCGCAAAGCCCCGCGATGTCGAAGCCGCCCAGCTTCGCCATCACGTCCAGCGGGTCGGCGGGGTCGGGCTGATTCCGGACGATGCCGCGATGGATGGCATCGACCTTCCGGGCAAGGCCCGCATCCGAGAGGCCTGCCCCCCGTCCTGTCATCCGCTCCACCGGCTGCCCCAGCAGGACAGCGGCCACGGCGCTGGACGTTGTCGTGTTGCCAATGCCCATCTCCCCGGTGGCCAGCAGGCCGACGCCCGCTTTCTTCTGCTCCTGCACCAGCCGGATGCCCCGTCCGACCGCTTCCACAGCCTGCGCCCGGCTCATGGCCGGGCCAAGGGTAAAGTCCGCCGTGCCCGGGGCGATGCGGCAGTCGAGGACGCCTGCCACAGGCTCGCCCGCGATGCCCATATCCACCGGCACCACCTCGCACCGGGCCGTCTGGGCCATCCGGCAGACGCTGGTGCGGCGGGCGGCGAGGTTCTCGGCCACGGCGCGGGTCACGCTGCTGTCGGTCTGGCTGACGCCCTGCGCCACCACGCCGTTGTCGGCGCAGAGCACCAGCACCGCGCGGTGGGAAAACTCCAGCTTCGCGCTGCCGGTAAGGGCCGCGGCGTCTTCGAGCACGATTTCCAGTGCCCCCAGCCCGCCCAGCGGTTTAGCGAGGCTGGCCCAGTGGGCATGTGCCGCCGCCCGGGCGGCTTCGTCCGGCGGCGTGATGGCCGCACAGAGGGCGGCAAGTTCTGTCTCAGTCATGGTCTCTCCTATATGCTTCCGCCGCAGCGGCAAAACGCTGCGGCAGGGGCGTGCCCGCCCAGTATAAATGCGGGAAACCCGCATAGAAATGCTCGTTTGCAAATCCGCACCGCCATTCCGTGCCCCCCACCGGCTTGCGGGCCGTGAGGGCCGTGCCGTTGGCGGTGGAGTCCCAGTGGTGGAACTCATGGATGGGAAAATGCTCTCCGGCCCGGAAGAGCATACTGTCCTCTTCGGCCCCCAGCTCGGCATAGCCGAACCGGACGAGCCGCCCGGCGTCCTGCGCCGTCCCCGGCAGGACCCCGGCCATCGGCCAGCTCTGCCCGGCGGTGTCGGTGAGTCGCTGCCCCAGATAGAGGAAGCCGCCGCACTCGGCTACTGTGGGCAGACCGGCTTCGACCCTCTTTTTTATCTCGCGCAGAAGCGCGTTATTTTCGCTCAGTGCTCTGGCATGAAGCTCCGGGTAGCCGCCGGGCAGATACAGCCCGCCGACCTTCTCCGGCAGACTTGCGTCCCGGAGAGGGCTGAAAAAGACCGGCTCTGCCCCGGCGTCCCGGAGCGCTTCCAGCGTCTCGGCATAGGTGAAGCAGAAGGCCTCGTCCTGCGCCACAGCAATGCGGACGCGGGCCGGGGGTGTCTCCGCCTGCCCGGACAGGGCGGGCGGCTCTTTTTCGCAGAGGGCCAGCAGGCGGGGCCAGTCGATCTGCTCCTCCGCCGCTGCGGCCAGTGCGGCCAGCTTTTTTTGCAGGTCCTCCACCTCCGCCGCCGTATAGAGGCCGAGATGGCGGCTCCCGATGACGGCCTCCGGGAGCTTGGGCAGGAAACCCAGCACCGGCAGGCCCGTTTCCGCTTCCAGCATGGGGGCCAGCAGGGCGTGCATCCGGGCCGTGCAGTTGTTGAGCAGGATGCCCGCAAGATGGCTGGGGGCACGGAAGCCGTCGAGGCCCCGCAGCTCTGCGGCCAGCGTCAGGCTCTGGCCCTTCGGCTCCACCACCAGCAGCACCGGCAGGCCCAGCGTGTCGGCCAGATGCCACGCGCTGGCCTTGTCGCTCACACCGCCGAGGCCATCGTAGAAGCCCATCGCCCCCTCACAGACCGCCGCGCCGTGGCCGGAGGCTCCCTTCGCGTAGAGGGCGCGCACCGTTTCGGGCGGGGAGAAAAAGAGGTCGAGGTTGTGGCTCTCCACCCCCAGCACCGCCCGGTGGAACATGGGGTCGATGTAGTCCGGCCCGCTCTTGAAGGCGCAGGGCGTGTAGCCCCGCCGCTTGAGCGCCATCAGGAGGGCGCAGGTCATGGTGGTCTTGCCGCTGCCCGAGCGGGGTGCCGCCAGCAGAAATTGGATCATGGTCATTCTCCCGTGATGAGGTAGATGGGGTTTTGGGCCATCATGAGGTGCAGCCCGCCCACGGCTCTGGCCCGGCTGACGGCGATCTGGCTCACCTGCACCGTCCGGCCCCGGGCCGTCAGCGCAGCCACCGCCGCCGAGAGGGTCTCGAGGGCGATGGCCGACGCGCAGATGCGGGCGGCGGGGTTCTTTTCCAGCGCAGCGTCCACGATGGCGGCGAGGCTGCCCTTGCTGCCGCCGATAAAGACGGCGTCCGGCGCGGGCAGGTCGGCCAACGCGGCGGGGGCAAGCCCCTCCACGAGGGTCAGGTTGCGGGCGAGGAATCTCTTGCGGTTGGCCCGGATGAGGGCGCAGCCCTCCGGGTCGCACTCCACCGCGTAGACCCTGCCCCGGGGCGCAGCCAGCGCCAGCTCCACGCTGACACTGCCCGTCCCGGCCCCCACGTCCCATAGGATGTCCTCCGGGCGGACGGCCAGCTTTGCCAGCACAGCAGCCCGCACCTCCTGCTTGGTCATGGGGACACTGCCCCGCTCGAACGCTTCATCCGGCAGGCCCGGCGTGCGGCGGGGCTGCACCTCTGCGGCCTCCACGAGGAGGACGCTCAGGCTGTCGAAGCGGCCCGCCGCCAGCTCCTGCACCCTGCCCCGGAAGAGCTTCTCTTCCGGCGTGCCGAGGCACTGGCCCACGACGGCCTCCACCTCGCCGAAGCCCTCCGCCGCCAGCTGGGCGCAGAGGGTGGCAGGGTCTTCACTGCCGCCGGTGAGGAAAAAGGCGGGCCTGCCCTGCATACACTCGGCCACCGGGTCGCAGGCGCGGCCATGGGCCGAGACGAGGTTCCAGTCCTGCCACGGACGGCCCAGCGCCGCCGCAAGGAGCTGGACGCTGGAAAGGCCCGGCAGCACCTGGGCGCGGATGCCGAGAGCCGAAAGCTTATCCAGCAGCGCGGCTGCGCCGGAGTAAAAGCCGGTGTCGCCGCTGTAGACCAGCACGGCATTCTCTGCGCCGGAGGTGTGCAGAAGCTCCGCCACCTCGTCGGCGCGGTAGGCAGCGGCGCGGTTGGCGGTGCAGCCGGCGGGCAGAGCCGCCAGCAGACGCCGCGCACCAAGGATGAGGTCGGCCTGCCGCAGCGCGGCCAGACTCTGGAGGGTCAGGCTCTCGGGCTGGCCGGAACCCATGCCGATGAGTGTCACGTTCATCTTATCATCTCCTTGCAGCGTTTCAGCACCTCATCCGCCGTCTCGCCCTGCTCGGGCGGGCGGCGGATGACCACCAGCTGCGCCCCTGCGGCGGCAGCGGCAGCGGCTTTTTCGTCGAATCCGCCCGCTGCGCCGCCGTCTTTCGTGACCAGCCAGCGGATATGGAACTGCTCCATCATCGCCTGATTGAGCGCGAAGCTGAACGGCCCCTGCATGGCGATGATGTTGCGGTGGGGGATGCCCGCCGCCTCACAGGCTGCGATGCTTTCCAGCGTGGGCAGGACGCGGGGATAGAGCCGCTGGGGCGGGATGGCCGCAAACTGAGGCAGCTCTTTGGCCCCGGTGGCCAACAGAAGGTTTCCTTCCTTTTGCGCCAGCGCCTCCGCCGCCTGCCCGGCGCTCCCGAAGACAAGACAGCCCTCCGGCAGGGGGCTGGCCGGGCGGAGGAGGCGGAGATACCCGACCCCCGCCGACTCTGCCGCCGCCCGGATGTTCTTCGTCGCCTCCACTGCGTAGGGGTGGGTGGCGTCGATGCAGAGGGCAGCGCCCTTCAGGAGAGCGGCCATCTCATCGGGCAGGAGCCGCCCGCACCGGACGGTGACGCCGGGGGCGCTCCCCTGCTCTTCCTGTCCCAGCGGGGTGGCTACGCTGACGGTGACTTCAAGACCAAGCTCTGCCAGCCGACGGGAAAGCTCCCGCCCCTCGGTGGTACCGCTGAACAGGACCACTCTCATCGGCGATACCCCCGCGGCGTGACCATCCGCCCGTTCAGCGCACGGGTGGCCGCGTTGCCCACAAAGACGGTGGTGAACATATCCACCTCGGTGTCCCGGAGCTGGCTGAGGGGCAGGAGCTGCTTTTCCTGTCCCTCCCGGCCGATGTTCCGCACCCAGCCGCAGAGGGTGTCAGGGGCCTTGCCGTGGGCCAGCAGGATGTCCACGGCCCGGCGCAGGTAGTCGGGTCGGCCCTTGGAGGAGGGATTGTACAGCGCCAGCGCGAAATCGCCCTGCGCTGCGCAGGCCAGGCGCTTTTCGATGACCTCCCACGGCGTGAGGCGGTCGGACAGAGAGAGGACGCAGAAATCGTGGGCCAGCGGCGCTCCCAGCACCGCCCCGCCGCTGAGGGCGGCGGTCAGGCCGGGCACGACCTCCACATCAACATCCGGATACGCCTCGGCCAGCTCCAGAAGAGGGCTTGCCATGCCGTAGACCCCGGCATCGCCGGAGCAGACCAGCGCCACATCCCGGCCTGCCCGGGCGGTATCCAGCGCCCAGCGGCAGCGGTCAAGCTCCCGGGTCATGCCGGTGGCGTAGCACTCCTTTTCCGGGTAGAGGGGGCGCACAAGGTCGATGTAGACCGTATAGCCGCACAACACCTCGGCCTGCTGCAAGGCGCTCTGCGCCTGCACGGTCAGAAACTGTCCGCCGCCGGGGCCAAGCCCCACGACGAACACGGTCTTTCGGTTCTCACTCATTGCTCTGTCCTCCAATCGGGTGCAAAGGGGCGGACGGCCAGCGCCAGCGTCACGCCGCCGCCCGCTGTCTTGGGCAGCAGGAGCGCCCCGCCCGAGGCTTTTGCCGCTGCCCGCTCGCAGACGTTGTCCACGCCGGTGACACCGGCCACGAAGGCCGAAGGGGTGAACTGCCCCGGCACGGCCCGCAGCTGGTCTGCCGAATAGAATGTGATGGGCCAGCCGTGGGCTTCGCAGAACTGTGCAAGCCCCGGCTCCTCTTTTTTCAGGTCGATGCTGGCAGCCGCCGAGACTGCCGCCGGGCTGAGGCCCGACGAGGCACAGAAGGCCGAGAACGCCTCTTCCAGCCGCTCTGCCGTCGTTCCCCGGCGGCACCCCACGCCCAGCACCCCGATGGGGGGCACGAGGTGGAGCGCCCCGCCCTCCGGCGTGAGGGTGAGGGCGAAATCGGCGGCCTCGGGCGTCCCGGCCCGCTCCACCCCGGCGGGGGCCTCCCCCGCCACCGGCCACGCCGACCAGTACCGGACGGTCTGCCCGGCCAGCAGGGCGCCGCTGACGCGCTTGATGCGCTCCGGCTCAAGGAGGGCACAGCCCTGCGCCTTGGCCCAGAGGTCCACGGCAAAAAGGCCGTTGACGTCGGTGGCCGTCGTGATGACCGGCACCGCGCCGCAGACCTCCGCCAGCGCCCGGGCCAGCGCATTCGCGCCCCCCAGATGGCCCGACAACAGGGGCACGGCGAACTGCCCGCCCTCGTCCACAGCCACCACCGCCGGGTCGCTGGCCTTGCTTTTGCAATAAGGCGCGACGGCCCGGACGGCGATGCCCACAGCTCCTACAAAAATAAGCGCCTCGTTCTGTGCAAAGTGCTCCGCCGTCCAGCCCTTCAGGGTCACTTCCCCGCCGCAGCGGCTCACGCTGCCGGGCAGGGCCTCCGCCAGCCGACGGGCCAGTGCCTCGCCCCTTGCCGTAAAGGCCAGATACGCACAGCTCATTTTCCGGCCTCCGTCCCCTGCCGGAACTCGGTGGTAAAGGCAGGGTCGTAGAGCTTGCTGCGGTCGTAATCCCGCCCCAGAAAATCGCCCACGACGATGAGGGCCGTCTTGGTGATGCCGTTTTTGCGGGTCTCCTCGGCCAGTGTGGAGACGGTGCACCGCACCACCTTCTGCTCCGGCCATGTGGCCTTATACACCACTGCGGCGGGGGTGTCGGAGCGGTAGCCGCCGCTGGAAAGGAGGGCCTGCTGGACCTTGTCCACCAGCCCGATGGAGAGGAAGATGACCATGGTGGCCCCATGCGCGGCCAGCTTTGCCAGCTGCTCGGCCTCGGGGACGGGGGTGCGGCCCTCCATCCGGGTGATGATGACGGTCTGGCTCACATTGGGCAGGGTGTACTCGGCACAGAGCGCCGCCGCTGCGCCGCAGAAGCTGGACACGCCCGGGGTGTCATCGTAGGGGATGCCGTCGGCGTCCAGCGCATCCATCTGCTCCCGGATGGCCCCATAAAGGCAGGGGTCGCCGGTGTGGAGGCGGACGGTGGTGCCGCTCGCCTGCTCCGTAGCGCGGATGGTGTCCAGCACCTGTTCCAGCGTCATCTCGGCGCTGTTGTAGATGGCGCAGCCGGGCTTTGCCAGACCCAGCAGGGCCGGGTTGACGAGGCTGCCCGCATAGATGATGCAGTCGGCATCGGCCAGCAGGGCCGCGCCCCGACGGGTGATGAGGTCGGGGGCACCCGGCCCCGCTCCCACAAAATGAACCATATCCGTTACCCTTCCTTTACTAAGATCGTTGTAAAATAGCCCGCCGGACGGCTGGCATCGCAGGCAGACAGGTCGGGCCAGACCTCCTCGTCCGGCAGGCCGCAGTTGCAGACCATCGCGCTGCGGCCCAGAAGCCCGGCTTCGGCCAGTGCGGCCAGTGTCTCCGGCAGCTGACGGCCCGATTTCATCAGCACCTTCGTCCCCGGTGCGGCCAGTACCTCGGCCGCGTGACGTCCCGGGGCGATGGTCAGAGGCGCTTCCATCCCGCCCGTCAGGGGCTGGCCCAGCCGGGCCGCGGCGGCGCAGAAGCTTGGCACCCCGGGGATCCTCACGGTCTTATAGCCCTCCGCCTCCAAGATCTCCTGCAAATAGCCGAAGGTGGCATAGACCGAGACATCGCCGAGGTTGAGCATGGCGACGTCCTGCCCGGCATCCAGATACTCTTTCACCGCCCGAGCGGCCTCCTCATGGGAGGCGCGCAGCACCTCCGGGTCGCGGCTCATGGCAAAGCGCAGGGGCAGGAGGGTCTTGCCGTCCAGCCCGACCGCGCCCCGGGCGATGTCCAGCGCCAGCATCCGACCTCCGGCGGTCTGAGGTGCGGCGATGACCGGGCATTTTTCGAGGCAGCGGACCGCCTTCAGGGTCATCAGCTCCGGGTCGCCCGGGCCTACACTGACGCCGTACAAGACGCCGATCCGTTTTTCCATTCGTCCAGCAGCTCCTTTGCAGTCTTGGTCTGGCCCAGCGGGCCGTATTGGTTGGAGAAGAGCACCGCGCCCACCCGGAACGCCCCGGCGGCACGGCGGTCGAGGTGGAGCTGGATGGCGTCCAGCAGGCTCGACAGGACCGGCTCTCTCATCCCCGCCTTATCTAGGATCTCCATGCAGGCGTCGGTGGTGGCGGCACCCATCAGGGACGCGCAGACGTCCCGGGACGCGCCGCAGAGAGCGGCGTGGGCGCAGAGCAGCTCGGTGCGGCAGTCCGCCGTGCGGGAATGGGTGTTCATGACGCCGCCCGCCAGCTTGACTATCTTGCCTATGTGGCCCACCAGCACCACCTGCTCAAATCCCGACCCCGCCGCCATATCCAGCGCATCGCCGATGAAGTTCGAGGTCTTGACCACCGGGATGCACTTCAGGGCCGGCAGATTCTCGTGGAGGTAGTCCAGCCCGTAGTTGCCCGGGGCGAGGATGAGCCGCCGGGGCGTCCCTGCCCGAAGCGCGGCCTGCCCCATCTCCAGCTGGATGGTGTCGAGGATGGCCTGCTGGCTCATCGGCTCGACGATGCCGCTGGTGCCGAGGACGCTGAGGCCGCCTTCCACGCCCATGTGGGGGTTGAAGGTGCGCTTGGCTGTCTCGGCCCCGCCTTCGATGGAGATGGTGACATCGAAGCCGCCCGCATATCCGGCAGACTCCGCCTCCTTTTCCAGCGCCTCCTTTATCATGGCCCGGGGGACGTGGTTGATGGCGGCTTCGCCCACCGGCTGGTCGAGGCCGGGCTTCGTCACCCGGCCCACCCCCTCGCCGCCGTGGATGCGCACCTCTCCGGCCAGCTCCGGCCGGAGGGTCACACCGGCAATGACCGGCAGGCCGGTGGTCACGTCCACATCGTCGCCGCCGTCTTTGCGGATGGCGCACTCTGCCCCCTCGCCCGACCGGCGGCAGAAGATCGGCTCCACCTCCACCACGATGCCCTTCGGGGTGCGGAGGGCCACCGTCTCCGGGGCGCGGCCGCTGAGAAGGAGACGGGCTGCGCCCGCCGCCCCCAGCGCCGCGCAGGTGCCGGTGGTGTAGCCGCAGCGCAGGAGCTTCTGGCCGCTGCGGACATAGTGCTCAAAGCGGGGCTGCCCCGTCTCGGCGGGCTTTTTCGCTTCACCGTACAGAAAAGCGTACTGCTCGTCGCTCAAATCATAAATTTTACAGATGTTTTCCCGGGCAAACGCCTGTCCGGGCGTCATAACGTCCGAGACGCCCGCCGCCGAGACGCAGACGACCTTATCCGAGATCTTCTGGGCCAGCTCTAATTCGTGGAGGCTGAGGATGACGGCCATCTTCTTGTCCCGGGCGAGGCTCTTCAGGATGGCCAGAAGCTCGGCCTTGCCCTTGATGTCAAGGAAGGACGTCGGCTCGTCCAACAGGATCAGCTCCGGCTGCTGGCAGATGGCCCGGGCCAGCAGCACGCGCTGGCGCTGGCCGTCACTGATGCAGTTGAAGTCCCGTCCCGCCAGCGCTTCGGCCCCCACAAGGGCCAGCGCGGCGTGGACCTGCCGCCTGTCCTCCGCCGAGAGGACGCCCAGCCGCCCCGTGTAGGGGTAGCGCCCGGCGGAGGCCATCTCGAAACAGGTGGTCAACTCAGTGCGGCGGGTGTGGGGCACCATCAGGGCCATCTTCCGGGCGCGCTCAGGGCCGGAGTAGTCCGCAAGGCTCTTTCCGTCCAGCAGGACAGCGCCCCCCTGCGGGGCCAGCTGGGCCGCCAGCGTCTTGAGGAGGGTAGATTTGCCCGCACCGTTGGGTCCGATGAGGGTGAGGATGCTCCCCTTTTCGGCTCCGAGGCGGATGTGCTCCATCAGGGGCGTTTTGCCGTAGCCGATGGCAAGGTCATCGGTGCGGCAGAAGGCTTTTTCTTCGCTCATTCCCGGCCTCCCTCTGTCTGGCGGCGCACCAGCAGCCAGATGACCACCGGTGCACCAAAAACTGCTGTCACCGAGCTGATGGACAGCTCGGTGGGCGCGAACAGGCTGCGGGCGATAAGGTCGCAGAGCAGGCAGAACGCCGCCCCGCCAAGGCAGCAGCCCGGCAGGACATAGAGGGGTTTGGCGCTGCCCAGCAGGCTCTTGACCAGATGAGGCACCGCGATGCCCACGAAGGAGATCGGCCCGGCAAAGGCCGTCACGCAGGCGGAGAGGAGGCTGGAAAGGAGCACGAGAGCCGTCGAGAAGGCCCGCACCGGCACGCCGACGCTTCGGGCATAGCTTTCCCCCATCTGGTAGGCCGCCATAGGCTTGGAGAGGAGGAATGCCGCTGCCAGTGCGGGCAGCACCACGCAGGCCGCAGCGCCCACGTTGGCCCACGTCATGCCGGAAAAGCTGCCCATCGACCAGTTATGGAGGTTGACGATGTTGGAGTCCTGCGCGAAGGTCACGACGATGTCGGTGATGGCCGAGCAGATGTAGCCGATCATGATGCCGCAGATGACAAGGATGCTCATCCGGGGCACCCGCCGGGCCACCACCAGCACGAAGGCCATCGCCGCCATCGCGCCCGCAAAGGCCGCGATGATGAGGGTGGCCGAACCGGTAAGCAGCCCCCTTTGCAGGAAGACCACCATCGTGAGGGCCACGGCCAGCTTCGCGCCGCTGGACACGCCCATGACGAAGGGGCCTGCGATGGGGTTGGCAAAGAAGGTCTGCAAAAGGTAGCCCGCTGCGGAGAGGGCCGCGCCCAGCAGCACCACCATGACGGCCCGGGGCAGGCGCAGCTGCAGCACGATGCCCACAGCCAGCGCATCCCCACCCCGGCCCAGCAGGGCTGCAGCCACTGCCCCGGGCGTCAGCTCCACGCTGCCCCAGAACAGGTTGAGCGCGAACAGCACCGCAAGCCCCGCCGTGAGGGCGAGGTAGGCGAGGCTGAGGCGGCGTGTGGTGGTCATGGCAATGCTCCTTTTATACGATCTGCTGCAAAAAGCGGAGGGAGGCCGGGTCGGGCCTGCCCTCGGTAAAAACGAGGTTCATATCGGAGATGAGGTCGGCCAGCTCCATGCTCTGCTGGAACAGGCTCTGGGCCGTACACCAGCAGTCGCCGGACTGGACAGCCTTGAACTCCTCCAGCATGGGGCACTTTTCGATGAGCTGGTCACGGGTCTCCACGACGCCCTCGATGGTGCTGTTGTAGATGAGGACATCGACGTCTTTGGCCCGGGCGTAGAAGGTCTCGAGGGGCAGCTTGACGGTGGACTGGCCCGGGCTGTCCCCCTCGAGGTCGTCAAAAATGTAGACGCCGCCCGCCATCCCCACCATCTGGGCCACATAGTCGCTGGTGCGGCGGACGGTGATGAGGTTGTTCGACGTGATGGAGAAGAAAGCCACCGTTTTTCCGGTGCTCTCCTGCCCGAGGATGGGGGCCACCTGCTCCACCTTCTGGCGGAAAATTTCCTCCGCCTGCTCGGTCCTGCCCAGCAGGATGCCGTAGAGCTTGAGCCACTCCATCCGGGCCAGCGGGCCGCTCTCATAGCTCGAGCGCTCGATGAGCACCGGCACGCCGAACTTTTCCAGCTGTTCCTTGACCGCCGGGTCATGGAGGATCATGGTGTTCTCGATGGCGAGGCTGCACCCGGAAGCAAGGATCCGCTCATAGTCCGGGGCGCTGTACTTGCCAGCGTAGGCGATGCGGCCCTCCTGCATGGCCTGCTTGGCCTCCTCCACATACCAGCCCTCGGCCTTGGTGCCAGAGAGGGCGATGCAGTCCAGCGCATCCAGATGGACGAAGAGGTCCATCACCGAGGTGGAGACGAGGTAGATGTTGTCCAGCGGCTGGCGGAGCGGGACAACATCGGCGGGCAGGTCATCCACCTCTGCCGCGTCCTCGGGGATCACGAGGAATCTGCCGCTGTCCGGGATGTTCACCAGCACATATCCCCCCTCATAGCAGTCGGCGGAGAACTGAGCCGCGTAGTCCAGCGGATAGCTGTGGTCGAACACGAGAGAGGCCGTATTGGCCGGGGCGGTCTCTGCCTGCCCGCAGCCAGCGAGGGCAAGTGCGGCGGCGGGCAGGGCTTTCAGAAAATTGCGGCGCTTCATAGGCTTTAACCTCTCAGTCTGCGAAGCGGTTTACTTCAGCGTAAAGGTCAGCGTATACTCGATCTCGTGCGGGGTGCTCATGGCGACGGTATCACCCACCACATCCAGCGGGGTGTCGAGGGCGGCGACGGGGATCTCGAAGGTGGAGTTGCCCTCGGTGTTGGTGGGCAGATACTTTTCGCCGTCCACCAGCATATAGTCGTAGTTGGGGCTGGACCAGACGATGGTGGCGGTCATCCTGCCGTCGGCCACGGTCAGGGCCGCAGGGCTTTCCACGGTGGCGCGGCCGGAGCCGCCCTCAAGGGTCACGTCGCAGGTGTAGGCGCCGTCGGCAAGGGCCTCCTCCATCGTGGGCTGTGCATTGCGGACGCTGACGGTGTGGTCATACCACTTGCCCTTTTTACCGAGGATGGCAACGGAGAAGTCCGTGTCCAGTGCCTCTACCGGGATGTCGAAGCCGTACACCTCATCCGAGGTGCCGTCGCTGTAGTTCACCACATCGGTGGTGGGCTGGAGCCAGTCGGCCTCGTGGGAGGCTGCGTCCTCTGCTGTGCCGACGTAGAGGTTGACGATGTTCTTGGAGGCGAGACTGACGTGGAGCGTCATCTGACCGTCCTTCACGGTCAGCGCGCCTTTTCCGTCGAATGCCTCATTGGCGTGGAACATGGAGCTGTCGGTGTCGAAATCGGCAGTATAGGTGCCGTCGGGCAGCGCCGCCTCAGCGGAGGCAGAAGCAGCCTCGCTCACGGCAGAGGAGGCCGCCGGCTCGGAGGAAGCGGCAGAGCTGGCCGGGGCGCTGGATGCGCCGCAGCCGACGAGTGCACCGGCCAGCATCACACCGGCCAGCAGAAGAGAGCATTTATTTTTCAGTTTCATAGCAGTTACCTCGACTTATATCGTACCAAAAAGATTATAACACGCAACGGCCTGATTTCAAAGCAGGCCGAAAAAGAAATTGCCCGAAAAGGCACTCCTTTCCGGGCAATCATAGGGTCAGAATCAGCCGTTCAGGGAATCGACAGCGGCCTTGGTGTGTGCGATGTAGAGCTGCTGGATGTCAGCGATCTCGCCCAGACCTGCGATCTGGCACTCGACGGAGTCGAATGCACCGGAGGCCTCGAACTGGCTCAACCAGGAATCATCGTCGTCGCCCGCCATATCGTTGTTGGCATGGTCGCCTGCAACGACCATCAGGGGACGCAGGACGACCTTGGTGTAGCCGGCGGCCTTGACGGCCTCAATGACGTTCTCGCAGGCAGTCTCCTCCGGCTCACCCTCGACGGTGCCGATGAAGACGTTCTTGTAGCCCAGAGCGTTCATCTGAGCCTGCATCTGGCTGTAGCTCACCTTTGCGGTGTGAGAGGTGCCGTGGCCCATGAAAACGAAGGCGGTGCCATCCGCAGCAGCGGCGTCCACGCTGTCGAAGCCAGCGGTCTTGACGGCCTCAGCGGTGATCGCCTTGGCGACAGCCTCCTTGTCGGCGTTGATGACGGTGGCATCGCTGCCCACCTCGCCCAGCAGAGGCTCGGCGACAGCGACAGACTCGAACTTGTCGCGGTAGCTGTCCACCAGCTCCATCATCTCGTCGTACTCCGCGCCGTGCATCAGGTGGGTGGGCTGGACGACCAGATTCTTCACGCCGTTGGCGACAGCGCGCTCCATAGCCTGCTCCATGTTGTCGATCTTCTCGCCGTCACGGGCCTGCACATGGTTGATGATGATCTGTGCAGTGAAGGCACGGCGGACAGACCAGTCGGGGTAAGCGGCCTGAATGGCATCCTCGATGCCCTTGATGTCCGCTGCGCGGCTGTCGTTGAAGGAGGTGCCGAAGCTGACGACGAGGATCTCGTTGTCGCCGATGTTGTCCTCATTGCGGGGGTCATCCTTGGAGGCGTCGCCGGTGTCGCGGCCAAAGTAATCGGGGTCAGCCTCTTCACCCTCGACCAGCTCCTTCTGGGCGTCGGTCAGGGCGTCCCATGCGGCCTTGGCGGCCTCGCACTGGGCGTCGGTGTTCTCGTTGCGCTCCTGCACATAGATGGCGTCGATGAGATCTGCCACGTTCTTTGCTGCCATTTCATCGGCCTCCTCGCTGCTCACCTCGCTGGCGGCAGCAGAGCTTGCTGCGGCGCTGCTGGCGGCAGTGGACGAAGATGCACCGCAGCCGGTGAGCACACCGGCACACAGAGCCAGTGCGGCGGCAGCGGCGGTGACGCGCTGCCAGTTCTTGTTGGTTGCTTTACGCATTGTTTTGAGTCCTTTCTGTTTGGGTGGGATCGGTATTTCCGATAGAAAGGGTACGAAACGGGGGCCAGCTCAAACGAAAAAGAGCCTTTCTGCCGCGCGGAAGGCACAGCAAAAAGACCCTTTGAACGATTCGGGCTTTTTGGTACGACCAATTCCTCGTGATCCGGAGCTTGGCGCTCCTGTACCAACAGCGGGCAGGTTTCCTGACTGAAAGCTCATCATCCGCTGCCGCCTTCCCAGAAGCAAAGCTCCCAGTGACCGGCGACGTGCGCCAAGGCAGTGGACTCCCTTATCACAGTGACGAGATCGCGCGGGACTCTCACCCGCTTCCCTTTTACCCTCCCGGCCAAAGGACAAGCCCTCGGCGGCAGGCACCTGCTGTTTTCTATTCAGACGAGAGGAAGTATAGCACACCTCACCTCAAAAAGCAATATCTCAGCTCTCCTGCGGCATCGTCCAGACCATCCCCAGCGCCTCAAGCTTCTGGACGTGGGCGGCTGTCAGCCGGTCATCGGCGGCAGCATAGCTCTCCCGCATCCGGCGGATCCAGTCGCCGAGGCAGAAGCCGTCGCCGGTCTTGTAGTTCACCGGCACCAGAAGATCGCCGTGGGCGGCACGGTACTCCTCGGCGCGGCGGAACGCCCCGTCCCATTTGGCCTCCCGTGCGTCCCACTGCATCCCGATGGCGTCCAGCATGGCGATATGCTCCGGCGTGACCTGAAAGGACTCGGGCCGGGCCTTGCGGGCAGCGCGGAGGTTCGAGATCCAGACGCCCAGCCGGAAGCCGCTCTCGTCCACATATCCGGCGGGCACGAGAAGGGTGCCCTTCTTTTCGGCATAGCGCTTGGCGCTTTGATAGTTGTCCAGCCAGTTCTGCTCCCGCACGCTGCACGCAGGCGGCACAGTGGCCGTAAGGCGGCGGGTATTCTCGCCCTGAAACAGCTCCCTGAGGGCGGCGCAGCGCTCCGCGGAGAGCTTTTTGCCCTCCCGCAGCATCAGCTTCTGGCGGGAGAGCCAGCTGCCCAGCCAGATGCCGTCCTCCGTCCGGTACTGCGCCGGGACGGCCAGACTGCCGTGCTCTTTTTTGTATGCCGCCGCCAGCTCGTAGCGGTGCTGCCACGAGTCGGTCTTTTCCCAGATCATGCCCAGCTCATCCAGCAGGGCTTTCCGCTCCGGCGTGACCCGGGCACTGCTGCGCTCGGGGTTCTGCCATGCATACCGCTGGCGGGACACCCACTTGCCCAGCAGGATGCCGTCCTCATCAATGTACTCGGTGGGCACATCAATGTTGCCATGGGCGCTGTAATATTTCACGGCGGCCTCGTAGGCAGTCTGCCACTTGCGGTCGTTCCGGTTCGCCCAGTCCACACCGAGGGCTTCCAGCTTTTCGATCTGGGCGGCGGTCAGGGTTCCTTCTTTATAAGCGGCCCGCTGGCTGCCCAGCCAGACGCCCAGCGCCATGCCGTCCGGCGTGACGTACTTGACGGGGATCTCGAGGTCATCGTGCTCGAGATGGTACTGGACGGCAGCGGCATAGTTCTTTTCCCAGAGGATGCTGCCGGTGTCCCACACCATGCCCAGCGATTCCAGCCGCTCGATGCGGTCATCCGAGAGGCTGCCGCCCTGATAGCGCTGGCGGTTGTAGACAATCCACTCGCCCAGCGCGAAGCCGTTCTTATCTTTATAGTGGACCGGCACCAGAAGGTCGGCGTGGCTGTCGCGGTACCGCCGGGCCGAGGCCCAGCCGTTCTCCCACGCCAGCTCAAGGCGCTTTTTCCAGTTCATGCCGATCTTGTCCAGCCGGGCGACCTGCTCGGCAGTGAGGCGGCCATTCTTCTTTCCGGCCCGCACGAGGCGCTGGTTTTCCAGCCAGCGGCCCACGGCCACTCCCTCAAAGGTGTAGGCGCGGGGCACATCCAGCGGCAGTTTTTTTGCGGCCATCTGTTTCGCGGCGGCAAAATAGCGCTCCCACTCGGCGTCCAGTGCCCGGCGAAGCTGCCGGTAGGCCCGGCGGCAGGCGGACAGCGGCTCAGACAGCGGGAATGGCTTCTCGCCGCACTCCTTCCGGAGCTGCGGCACGCAGGTCAGTCCTTCGAAGGTAGCGCTCAGCTCTGCCACCGGCACACTGCCGCAGGCCGCGAGGGCGCGGGCCAGCATCTGCCGATAGGCGGGTGCCTCAGCGGTGCGGCGGACGAGGACAACGCCTGAAATGCCGGTCAGCGGCGTCTCGACAGCAGGACTGTTGACGCAGACCAGCAGCCGCAGCGCGTCGGCCTCGTCGGTCAGGAAGGGCTCTGCATCGCTGGAAAGCGCATCGGCGCAGCAGATATGCACCCCCGCACCAAACAGCGCTTCGGCCTGCTGGGCCATCTGCGCCGCCGTCTGGGCGTCCTCGCAGAGGACGAGATACCGCCCGGCGGCATCGGGGAGCCACCGCGCCAGCAGCACTTCCACGGAGGGCAGCTGCTCCACAGCAAGGCTCAGAGCCTGATATTTTTCGGCGTTGGGGTCGGGCGTGCCGGGCACGCGGAGATTCTTCACCTCGGCGCGGAGACGGGCCATTGCGGCCTCCTGCGGCCAGAGCAGTGCCGTGTAGGAGGTCGGCATGGGCAGCAGCCCATCGGCCAATGCCCCGCCCAGCGTCAGCGGCTCCACCACAGCATCGCCCAGCAGCTCTTCGGCAGCGCGGCAGCTCTCGCCCGGGGCGTCCGGCTCGGCCAGCGCCAGCACCTTGGCCTCCGGACAGAGGCGGAACAGGAGCTGGACGCAATCCGTCCAGTCCCGTGCGCTCATCTCCCGCCAGCCGTCCAGCACCAACAGACTGGGCCGGAACTCTGCCAGTGCCACCCAGCCCAGCGCGCTCTGTGCAGCCAGCTGCTCACAGTCCATCAGCCGGACGCTGCCGTCCAGCGTTTTGCCCAGCTCCTTCGCCAGCCCGCGGCGCAGTTCGAGCCGCGCGGCGCAGGAGGCCACCCAGAGGACGCGGGTGTCAGGCTGTTCTGCCAGCATCTCCCACACGATGCGGCCCTTGCCGGTGCCCGCCGGACGCACCAGCGCGGCCCGGCAGCCCTGCTGCAAGGCGGCTGCCGCCGCACGGCAGGCCGCTTTGTTTGAATCATGCACTAAAATCGACATATCCTTTTCTGCCCCTCCCGGTGGTTCAGAAATCGTTTTTTCTGCAAAAAAGAAATGCGCCTGCGCAAAGCGGACTGCCCTGCCTGCGCTGCGCCTGCGTTCTTTTTTGTTAAAATGTTAGTTTCATATCCTATTATTATCATAAAAGTTTATTTCTTGTCAAGGCAATTTTGCAAATATCTCTAAAATCTCCTGAAAAATCTTCTCCCCGGCAACAGTTGACGGCAGAGGCCGTTGGTGGTAGACTCTTGGCATCCGCTCCCCTTTTGCGGGAGACATCCCTATTCAGGACAAGTGAGGTAATCGATATGAACATCATCAGCACCGAAAAAGCCCCCGGCGCCATTGGCCCCTACTCTCAGGGCTACACCGTGGGCGGCCTCGTCTTCACCTCCGGCCAGATCCCGGTAGACCCCGCCACCGGCGCGGTCGCTGATGGCATCGCTGCACAGGCAGACCAGAGCTGCCGCAACGTGGGTGCCATCCTTGAGGCTGCGGGTGTGGGCTTCGACAAGGTGGTCAAGACCACCTGCTTCCTCGCCGACATTGCCGACTTTGCCGCCTTCAACGAGGTGTACGCCAAGTACTTCACCTCCAAGCCTGCCCGCAGCTGCGTGGCGGTGAAGGACCTGCCCAAGGGCGTGCTCTGCGAGATCGAGGCCATCGCTGAGGCATAAGTTTCTCCTGGTCTGCAAGGAGGCCGTCTGCACCCTCTCCGGGGCGCGGACGGCCTTTTTGTGCTACTATCGATTCCAGTTTTTCATGGCGGCTTACTTTCTTTTCCGGAGAATTGACTTCACTTTTCACTTTTGTTACAATAGAATCAAACTGTTGTAAAATATTTCCGGTCAGATTCGAAAGAGAGGTCCCCGCCATGTCCAATTCCCGTGTCGAAAGCCACAACCGCGCCGAACTGCGCAACCGGATCATCAGCGCCGCCACGCTGCTCGAGATCCTGCTGTCCGGCCTCGTCCTCATCGGCCTGCTGCTGTCGATGATCCCCCTGCTGCAATGGATGCCCGGCCTGCTGTTCGACGGCAACGACGTCGAGGTGAGCATCTTCTTACAGCGCGCGCTGGACATCGTCATCGGCATCGAGTTCATCAAGATGCTGGCCAAGCACAGCCCCGGCTCCAGCCTCGAAGTGCTGCTCTACGCCATCGCACGCCACATGGTGGTGGGCCACGAATCTGCACTGGAGAATCTGCTGAGCGTGGGGGCCATCGCCCTCATCTTCGTCGTACGGAAATTCTTCTTCGTCCCGGCCTTCGGCGCTCACCTGCCCGACGGCCACCCCGCACCCGACCTCACCCCCTCCCAGAGCGGCATCCCGGAAGACGAATTTGCCGCCCGGCTGCGCAAGCACCTCAGCAGCAAGTCTGCTGAACGGAAAGAGACCATCGCCATCGAAGACCCCGAGTACGAGGACAACACCGAGACCCTTCAGGAAGCCGACGCGGAATAACTCTGCCAAACAGCAAAACGCCCCGCAGGCAGCTCGATGGAACGAGCGCCCTGCGGGGCGTTGTTTTTTGCGGTTACTTGCTCTTGTGCTTCTGACCGAAACGGTACTCCTTGCCGTCCCGGATGCGCTGGATATTGGTGCGGTGCATCCAGATGACCATGCCGCCCACGATGGCAGCGCCCACGGTGCAGACCACGACGTCCTGCGTCGGCAGGCCGCGCAGGAGGCTGTACACCAGCGTCAGCACCGGATAGGCTGCAGCCATCGTAATGCTGCCCAGCGACACCATACCGGTGGGCAGCAGGCAGGCGAGGAAGATGAGCGCCAGCACCGGCAGCAGCACCGGCTGGACGGCGAGGATGGCACCAGCGGCCACCAGCACGCCCTTGCCGCCCTTGAAGCCGAAGTAGATGGGCTTGGAGTGGCCCACCACGGCGAGGATGGCGGCGAGGTAGACGCCCAGATAGGGCGAGATGGCCGCATCGGCGGGCAGATGACTGAACAGCCACCGGCCGAGGCAGACAGCCACGACGCCCTTGAGCACATCGCCCACCGCCGTGAGGGCAGCGGCCTTTTTGCCGAAGGTGCGCAGCATATTGGTCATTCCGGCAGCGCCCGAGCCGTGGGTGCGGACGTCGTCATGATAAAGGTATTTGCTGACGAGGATGCCGGTGTCCACGCTGCCCAGCAGGTAGGCTTCGGCAGCGACAGCCAGCACGATGAGAAATGCAGTCATGCAGCAAGGCTCCTTCCCTTATACGTCCTTTGCGCCCACTTCGCCGGAGCCGCGCTCCCGCACGACAAGGCGGATGGGGGTGTGCTCCAGACCAAAGTTCTCGCGGATCTGGTTGATGATATACCGCTGGTAGCTGAAATGGAACAGGTGCTTTGCGTTGACAAAGGCCACGAACGTCGGCGGACGGGTAGAGGCCTGCGTCAGGTAGAAGATCTTCAGGCGGCGGCCCTTGTCGCTGGGCGGCTGCATCCGGGCGGTCGCACGGGCCAGCATCTCGTTGAGGACGCCGGTGGGCACGCGGGCACCGTTCTGGCTGTCCACATCCCGGATGAGCTGCATCAGCTTGTTGACGTTGTAGCCGGTCTGGGCCGAGATGAAGATGATGGGAGCATAGCCCATAAAGCTGAAGCACTCGGCATAGCCGCGGCGCTGCAGCTCCATCGTGTTGGTCTCCTTGCCCTCCACGGCGTCCCACTTGTTGACGACGATGATGCAGGCCTTGCCCTGATCGTGGGCATAACCGGCCACCTTGCTGTCCTGCTCGGTGAAGCCGACGGTGGCGTCCACGAGGATGAGGGCCACGCGGCTGCGCTCCACAGCGGCCAGTGCCCGGACGACCATGTAGCGCTCGAGGCCGTCGGTGATGTTGCTGCGCTTGCGCAGACCGGCGGTATCGGTGAAGATGAACTTGCCGTAGGCGTTGTCCACCGGGGTGTCGATGGCATCGCGGGTGGTGCCGGCCTCGTTGGCCACAATCATCCGGTTCTCTCCGAGGATGCGGTTGGTCAGGCTGGACTTGCCCACATTGGGGCGGCCGATGATGGCGACGGGGATGCGGTCCTCCTCCACGACGGTCTCACTGAAATCGAGGTGGGCACAGACGGCGTCCAGCAGATCGCCGGTGCCGTGGCCGTGGACGGACGAGATGGGCATGACCTCGTCGAAGCCGAGGTTGTAGAACTCATAGAGTTCCATGGGGGTCTGGCCCACATTATCACACTTGTTGACGGCGAGAATGATGGGCTTATGGCTGCGGCGCAGCATATGGGCCACGTCCTCGTCGGAAGCGGTCAGGCCATTGCGGACATCCACCACCATGATGATGCAGTCGGCGGTGTCGATGGCGATCTGGGCCTGCTCGCGCATATGGGCCAGAATGCCCTCGGTAGCCTTCGGCTCGATGCCGCCGGTGTCCACCAGCAGGAACTCGTGGCCGCTCCACTCGCAGTTGGCGAAGATGCGGTCGCGGGTGATGCCGGGGGTATCCTCCACGATGGCCAGACGCTGGCCGCAGAGCTTATTGAACAGGGTGGACTTGCCCACGTTGGGGCGGCCCACCACAGCTACGATCGGTTTGCTCATAGGGGGTTCCTCCTTTCACAAAAGGGGTAACGATTACGGTCTTCTCCGGCGGGCGATGTGGAGGCCGCTGCGCAGCAGGGCCTTGGCCTCGTCGCCGCCGCTGACGGGCAGGACTTCCACCTTCACACCGAGCCGCTGGCCCAGCTGCTCGATGGTGACATCGTCGAGGAAGGTGTCCTTCTCCTCCCGCAGCATCACGGCAGGCACCCCCAGCGTGCCGCTGGTCAGCCTGCCCTCGCACTGGGCGATGATGTCCGTCGCCGTGACGAGGCCCGCCACGCCGACGTTGCCGCCGAAGAAGTTGTTTTTGATGGTATGCACTGTCACCTCGATCATGGGGTACTGACGGTGCAGCTCGTCCATCATCTCGGTGATGAGGGGGGACGCCATCGTGCCGGTGACGACGTCCAGCTTCTTGGAGCCATAGACACGGTGGGGCTTTTCCAGCTCGGCCAGAAATTCCTGCCGGAAGAGGCTCATCATTCCCACGCCGTTTTCCAGCTGGTCATAGTCCTCATAGAACTCCGGGGCCGGGATGGGCCGGCCCGCCTTGAGGTACCACTCGTCGCTGGGGTAGATGATGCGCTTGCCGTGGCGGCGCTTGCACTCATCCCCAAACTCCTCCATGATGTCGATGACGGCGGCGCTGGTCTCGGCGTCGTAGGGCGTCTGCTTGAACAGGTTCTGCCGGTAATCCGTCACGCCGCAGGGCACCGCTGCCACGCTCTGCACCATCGGGGTCAGCTCCAGCAGGTCGGCGAGGGTGCGGCGCAGCTCGTCGCCGTCGTTGATGCCCCGGCAGAGCACCAGCTGACAATTGACGGCGATGCCGCCCTCCACCAGACGGGGCAGGTACCGGAGCACCTCGCCCGCCCGCTTGTTGGCCAGCATCCGGACCCGGAGCTGGGGGTTCGTCGTATGGACGGAGATGTTGATGGGCGAGATGTGCATCTTGATGATGCGGTCGATCTCGTGGTCCTGCATATTGGTCATGGTGATATAGTTGCCAAACAGGAAGGACAGCCGCTCGTCGTCGTCCTTGAAGTAGAGGCTCTCCCGCATCCCCGGCGGGAGCTGGTCGATGAAGCAGAACATACAGTGGTTGGAGCAGGAGTGCTTCTGGTCGCCCAGATAGGTGGAGAAGTCGCAGCCGAAGGGGCCGCGCTCCTCCCGCCGGACATCCCATTCCCGGATGCCGTCTGCCACCCTCGCCTTGAGGTGGAAGCTCTTGCTGTCGGTATAAAAATCGTAGTCCAGCGTGTCGTTCAGCTCGTTGCCGTCCACGCTCAGCAGCTCGTCGCCGCCAGCGAGGCCGAGGACAGCGGCCTCGCTGCCCTCTTCCACACGCTCGATCCGGATGGCCATGCTTTCACCTCACAGTTTCGTTCCCAGACAAAGCAAGAAGGGGAAGGCATTGCGCCCTCCCCTTCTGTACATAACACCAATGTGCCACCAATTCTGCGCAAATTAGCCCTTCTTGATGACTTCCTCGCCCTTGTAGTAACCGCAGTTGCCACATGCCTGGTGGGGGAGCTTCAGAGAGCCGCAGTTGCTGCACTTCACCAGTGCGGGGGCCTCCAGCTTCCAAACATTGCTGCGACGCTTGTCGCGGCGGGCCTTGGAAAGATGTCTCTTAGGTACTGCCATATTTTTGCACCTCCTTGATGGGTTTGTCAGTTCAGCAGTGATTTGAGTATCGCTAGCCTTGCGTCTGCGGGTTCGGCCTCAGCTTCTGCCGGAGGGCAGGTACATTCGGCCATCTTCTTCCCGCACCGGGGACACAAGCCCGGGCAGTCAGCGCTGCAAAGCAGCACCGTGGGGATCTGGAACATAAATTCCTGACAGAGCCATTCGTCTACATCCAGATGTCCTTTTTCGTCGAGGGGCAGGTCGAAATCCGGGTCATCCAAATCGCGCTCCCTGACCGTCCACTCTGCTTGCACCGTCTCTTCCCGTTCGACCGGGTCGAGGCAGCGGGCGCACTCTCCGTGCACCAATGCGTTTGCCCGCAGCGTCATCCGGATCTCGTCGCCATCCGGCACCGCCTCAAAGCGGGCCGACACCGGCTGCTCGATCCTTGCACCGGCAAAATCCTTGGCAGACAAATCACACTGAAACTCTGCAACATAAGGCTTCGTGCCGGATACGATAAACTTTCTCAGGTCAAATTGCATAGTACACCTCATAAAAGGCTGCTTTGTTAGTATAGCGCCAACACAGCCCTTTGTCAACACCAAAACAGGCAGAAAACCGAAAAAATTTCAAATTCTCCGGTTTCCTGCCTGTCTGGGATGGTTCAAATCAGAAATTTCAGCGTTTTTACAGGTACTTCTTCACATCGTGGGGCAGAGCAGACTCGTCGGCGCTGACCGTGACCGTGACCTTGACAGAGTCGCCGGCGGCAGCAGCCACCTCGTCCAGAACGACGCCCAGACGGTTGATGTCGTGATCCAGCACCTTCAGGATGCCGTCGATGTACAGGTCGGTGATGTCATAATTGCTTGCCAGCAGGCCGGCCACGAAGCCGTACAGCATCTCGCCGCCAGCGATCTTGTACTCGTCCAGATCGATGAGACGGGCTGCATTGTGGATCTCATAGGTCAGCTTCATGCCTTTCTCGACGACAACGACGTTGCCCTTGGAGGTCTTGACCGAATCATTGATCATGTCGATCATAGCCTTGGTCTTACCGGAGCCTTTGGTGCCAACAATCAGTTTAATCATAGTTCTGTCCTCCTGTATTTTCCACGCCTCGCGGCGGGAGATCATTTTTTGTTCCGCCAGATGTTACTTCAGCTTTGCTTCCAACTCAGCGGTCAGGTTCTCGTAGCCCGGCTTGCCCAGCAGTGCGAACATATTCTTCTTATAGCTCTCGACGCCCGGCTGGTTGAAGGGGTTGACGCTCAGCAGATAGCCGCTGCAGGCGCAGGCACGCCAGAAGAAGTAGATGAGGTAGCCCACATTATAAGCAGACAGGTCGTCCACCTCGATGACCACCTCGGGCACGCCGCCGTCGGTGTGGGCGAGGATGGTTCCCTCCATGGCCTTGCGGTTGACCACGCTCATGTTCTGGTCGGCGAGGAAGTTCAGGCCGTCGAAGTTGCCCTCGAGCTTCTCGATGAAGAGATCCTGTGCGGGCTTTCTGACGTCCACGATGGTCTCGAACATGGTGCGGGCGCCTTCCTGAATGAACTGGCCCATGGAGTGCAGGTCGGTGGAGAAGATGCAGCTTGCGGGGAACAGGCCCTTGTTGTCCTTGCCCTCGCTCTCACCGAACAGCTGCTTGTACCACTCGTTCATGAGGGTGAAGTTCGGCTCATAGCACTCGAGGATCTCGATGCTCTTGCCCTTGCGGTACAGGATGTTGCGGATGGCAGCATACTTGTAAGCGTCGTTGTCGGGGCTGAGGACGGAGAAGCGCTCCATGGCGTCGGCTGCGCCCTGCATCACCTCGTCGATGCTGATGCCAGCGGCGGCGATGGGCAGCAGGCCCACAGCGGAAAGGACGGAGTAGCGGCCGCCGACATCGTCGGGGACGACGAAGGTGGGCCAGCCCTGTGCGTCAGCCAGCTGCTTGAGGGTGCCCTTAGCGCGGTCGGTGGTGGCATAGATGCGCTTGTTGGCCTCTTCCACGCCCATCTCGTCTTCCAGCAGCTTGCGCAGCACGCGGAAGGCCAGAGAGGTCTCGGTGGTGGTGCCGGACTTGGAGATGACGTTGATGGAGAAGCGCTTGCCCTTGCACAGCGTGATGATGTCATTCAGATAGGTGGGGCTGATGCTGTTGCCGCAGAAGTAGATCTTCAGGCCGTTGTCCAGCTCGTTGTGGTACATACCCTTGACAGCCTCGATGACGGCGCGTGCGCCCAGATAGCTGCCGCCGATGCCGGCCACCACCAGAACGTCGGAGTCCTCGCGGATCTTGGCTGCTGCGGCCTTGATGCGGGCGAACTCTTCCTTATCGTAATCGCGGGGCAGATACATCCAGCCCAAAAAGTCGCTGCCGGGGCCGTCCTTGGCTTCCAGCGTCTTGTGTGCGGCCTCCACCTGCGGGTAGATGGCCTTGTATTCCTCTTCCTTGATAAAGCTGGAGAGGTGCTTCGTATTCAGAGCGAGACTCATTCTATCAAAACCTCCAAAACATTTTACGGGCACTCTGCCCGGCGAGGGTTTGTCTTGGTATAAGTGTACCGTTCCCGCCGGGCAAAGTCAAGGCCAAAATCCTCGCTTTTCATACAATTTTAATAGTGTTGTTTTGTCAGCTCTTACATCTTTTATACAAACGTCCAAGCTGTTCTTTGCCTGCGCTAACCGTTTTTGGCCGGTAGTGCGCCGTTTTCGGTCAGGATGCTCCGACGAGGCTCTGCCACAGCAGCCCGATGGCATCCCGGACGGTCATTCTGGGTGCATCGGCGGCAGCACGCACCTCATACTCCTCCAAAAGGCTTTCGCCCTGATAGACAGCAGCTTTGCCCACCGTCTGCCCCTGCTCCACCGGGGCTTCCAGCTCCTGCGGCAGGGTCAGCTCGGTGTGGAGGGCGGAGGCCGTCCCCTTCTCCACCAGCACCGTCCCGGGCAGGGCCGTGTAATCCAGCGGGACGCTGCCCGCCGCGCTTCCCTTGACCGCGATTTGGAGCGGCTGGACCTCGAGCTTGGGCAGGGGTGCGGCCTCATAGGCCCCGAAACCGTAGTCCAGCAGTGTCGTGGCGGCGTCGAAGCGGTCAGCACTGGACGGTGCCCCCAAGATGACCGCGATGAGGGAAAGTCCGTTCCGGGTGGCACTGGCTGAAATGCAGATGCCCGCCCCGCCGGTGGTGCCGGTCTTGAGGCCGGTGATGCCCTCGTACCGGCGGAGGAGCTTGTTGGTGTTGACGAGCTGGGTCTGTCCGCCCCGGAGGGTATCCGTCCAGATACCGGTATAATGCAGCACCTCGGGGCAGGTGTTCAGGATGGTGCGGCTCATGACGGCCACGTCCCGGGCGGTGGAAAGATGGCCCTCGGCGTCCAGTCCGCAGGCATTGCGGAAGGTGGTCTGCTCCATCCCCAGCGCAGCGGCGCGGGCGTTCATCTGCTCCACGAAGGCCGGCTCGCTGCCGCCCACCAGCTCGGCCACCGCCACGGCCGCGTCGTTGGCGGAGGAGACGCAGATGGCCTTTATCATCTCGTCCAGCGTAAAATGCTCCCCCGGCTCGAGCCAGATCTGACTGCCGCCCATATGATAGGCGTGCTCACTGACCGGCACCGGCGTCTCCATCGTCAGCCGCCCGTCGTGGACGGCCTCGAAGGTGAGGAGCAGGGTCATGACCTTGGTGATGGAGGCGATGGGCACCCGCTCGTCGGCGTTCTTCTCGTAGAGCACTCGGCCGCTGCCCTGCTCGATGAGGATGGCGGCGCGGCAGTTGAGCGAGAGCTGGGGCGCGGCAGCCGCCGCCGGGAGGGCTGCTCCCTCTGCCGCCTCCCCTGCATCGGCGCTGACGGCCCTCTCCTCCGGGTGCATGACGACCCGCAGACCCACCCCCTCCGCTGTGCCAAGGGCCAGTGCAAACAGCCAGAAGCAGAGCACGGCGGCACAGAGCGCCGCAAAATTCTTTCGTTCCATCCCTTGTCCCTCCCCGCAATGTCTGTCTGATTGCATTCTATGCAAAAAAAGAGGGCGGAATGCCCTTTTCTCTCCGGGAAAAATCTGCTATAATAGGATGGTTTGTTGTAAGGTATCAACCTCTCAGTCTCGCATTCGCTCGACAAGTCCGGGTTGTTGCCCCTACCGAGGGGAGCCTCTGGCGAAGAGAGAAAGCTTGCCGAAATGCCAAGGCCTCTCCTCAATAGGAGCAACGGCGACGACCGCCGCCAGTGGCGGAAACAGGGAGTCGCTGTTGGGGCCGCGGCCAGCAAGACGCAAGCGAAGCGCTGCGGATGCTGGGTGCCGCAACCCGGGCAGTGGTATTGCGAAGCAATGACGGAGAGGTTTTCAGAAAGGACACCCCCATGCGAGTTTGTTTTTATACCCTTGGCTGCAAGGTCAATCTGAACGAGACCGGCGCACTGGAGCAGATGTTCCGCTCCGCCGGTTTTACCATCGTGCCGGAGGGCGAAGAGGCCGACGTCTTCGTCGTCAACAGCTGCACCGTCACCAACTTCGGCGACCAGAAGAGCCGCAAGTGGCTCCGCCGGGCCAAGCGCGAGAACCCCGGCGCTGTGACGGTCCTCACCGGCTGCTATCCGCAGGCCTTCCCGGAGGAGGCGGCACAGTTCATGGAGGCCGACCTCGTCTGCGGCAACGGCGACCGGAAGGCCATCCTCGACAATGTGCTCAAGCTGCTGGACGGCCACGAGCGCATCGTCGCCATCGCCCCCCACGCCAAGGGCGAGCAGTTCGAGGAGCTGCCGGTGGAGCGGTTCGAGACCCACACCCGCGCCTTCATCAAGGTGGAGGACGGCTGCAACCGCCAGTGTGCCTACTGCGTCATCCCCCGTGCCCGCGGCCCGGTGCGCAGCCGCTCGGAGGAGAGCATCCTCGCCGAGCTGCGCCAGCTGGCCGCCTCCGGCTACCGGGAGGTGGTGCTCAGCGCCATTTCCCTGCCCAGCTACGGCCTCGACACCGGCACCGACCTCGTGGAGCTGGTGGAGAAGTGCGCCGAGGTGGAGGGCATCGAGCGGATCCGTCTGGGCAGCCTCGACCCCGATATGCTGACGCCCGAGTCCATCACCCGGCTGGCTGCGGTGGACAAGCTCTGCCCTCAGTACCATCTGAGCCTGCAGAGCGGCTGCAGCGCCACGCTGCGCCGGATGCGCCGCGTCTACACCGCCGAGCAGTATGCCGAGGTGGTCAGCCAGCTCCGTGCCGCCTACGGCGGGCGTCCGGTCAGCTTCACCACCGACTGCATCTGCGGCTTTCCCGGCGAGACGGAGGCAGACTTCCGGGAGAGCTGCGATTTTCTGAAGCAGATCGGCTTTTTGAAGGTCCATGTCTTCCCCTACTCCCGCCGCAGCGGCACCCCCGCCTACGACTTCCCCGATCAGGTGCACGAGCGGGAGAAGCAGGCCCGCAGCCGGGAGATGAACGCCATCGCCGAGGACATCCGCCGCGAGGTGCTGGCCGCCTACGAGGGCAGCGAGGACGACGTGCTGCTGGAAACGCCCCTGTCCGGCACCCTCTTCACCGGCTACACCCGGCTGTACATCCCCGTCGTGGTGTCGGCCCCGGGCCGCAAGAGCGGCGAGATCGTCCATGTCCGGCTGGGCCGTTACGATGGCGAGCGCGTCCGGGCAGAGCTGGCCTGAGTTTTCGCCGTTTCTTTGCTATTTTGTACAAATCCAAATATTCTCATTTGTGCAAGATATACCAGTTGTGAATTTCATAACGAATTTTGGACTTTCCCCTTTTCATCCCGAAAGGTTTATGCTACAATAAAAGTGGATCATTCGGGGCATCGGGCTGTTTGCAGCAGCCCAGTACCGACCCGCCCCGGATAAAGCCGCGTACCAGCGGCCTTTTGTTCTGTTGTTTCAAAGCAAGGAGAGATTGGAATGAGTTTCAGAGGAATCAATACGACGGTCATCCAGATCCGCCGCCAGGTGTTCACCGAGGTCGCACGGATGGCCTATGCCAACGTCAAGGGCGAGCAGGCGAACCACCTGATGCGCAAGATCCCTTACACCATCATCCCCGGTGAGGAAGGCAAGCTCCGCAAGGACATCTTCCTTGAGCGCGCCATCGTCGAGGAGCGCGTGCGTCTGGCCATGGGCCTGCCCACCCGCCGCATGGACGAGCACAACAGCGTCGTCTCCGGTCTGGAGGACGCTTCCATCGCCGATAAGTATTACGACCCCCCGCTGGTGAATGTCATCAAGTTCGCCTGCAACCGCTGCCCCGAGAAGCTGGTCAAGGTCTCCGACCTGTGTCAGGGCTGCCTCGCTCACCCCTGTATGGAAGTCTGCCCCAAGAAGGCCATCACTTGGGAGAGCGGCCGTTCCACCATCGATCAGGACAAGTGCATCAAGTGCGGCCGCTGCGTGACCGTCTGCCCCTACAACGCCATCGTCAAGACTGAGCGCCCCTGCGCCGCTGCCTGCGGCATGGGTGCCATCCACTCCGACGAGCTGGGCCGCGCTGAGATCGACTACAGCAAGTGCGTGTCCTGCGGCCAGTGTCTGGTCAACTGCCCCTTCGGTGCCATCGCCGACAAGGGCCAGATCTACCAGCTCATTCAGGGCTTTAACCGCGGCGACCGCATCTACGCCCTCGTCGCCCCTGCCTTCGTCAACCAGTTCCCGACGCTGGCCTCTACCGGCAAGCTCAAGGCTGCGCTGAAGGCTCTGGGCTTCTGTGACGTCGTCGAGGTCGCCATCGGCGCTGACCTGTGCACCGTGGACGAGGCCCACGACTTCCTCGAAGAGGTGCCTGGCAAGCTGAACTTCATGGCTACCTCCTGCTGCCCGGCATGGAGCATGATGGCCAAGACCGCTTTCCCGGATCTGGCCAAGAACATCTCCATGACCATGACCCCCATGGTCTTCACTGCCCGCATGATGAAGCAGGCCGACCCCGAGGCCCGTATGTGCTTTATCGGACCCTGCGCTGCCAAGAAGCTGGAGGCTTCCCGCCGCACCGTCCGCTCTGATGTGGACTTCGTGCTGACCTTCGAGGAGCTGGCCGGCATCATCGAGGCCAAGGACATCGATGTGGCCAATCTCGAGGTCGATCCCGATGAGATCGATCTGGTGCATGCTTCCGGCGCAGGCCGCGGCTTCGCTCAGTCCGGCGGCGTCGCCAAGGCTGTCGCCGATAAGATCAAGGAGTGGAAGCCCGATATGGACGTCAAGATCGCGTCCGCACAGGGCCTCGCCGAGTGCAAGAAGCTGCTGATGCTGGCTAAGGCCGGCAAGTACAACGGCTACCTGCTGGAGGGCATGGGCTGCCCCGGCGGCTGCATCGGCGGCGCAGGCACCATCGCCGACCCCGCCCGCACTGCCATCGCACTGAACAAGTACGTCAAGGAGGCTCCGTTCCAGGATCCTGAGCAGAGCGCCTTTATGACCAGCATCCATGTGCTGAAGGACGACCCCGACTTTGAGGTCTGATCTTCCCTGACCTCTGCCGCCTCCCGCCCGCCGGGAGGCGGCTTTTTTGCGCCTTCGGCCGCATTTGCGGTTTTTGCTACACAAAATATGTCCAATGTGAAACAGTTTTGTGAAACAATGACAAGGCAGATTGACTTTTTCTTCTGAATATGTTATTTTTGCGGTGATAAATCCTTCTCGTTCGTTCCGGCTGCGCAGCAGGAAGCAAATGCCCGCTCTGCACAGAACGCACGAATAGAGCCGCACCTGCGGCTGGAAAGGTCGATCTTTGCTATGATGATTTCTTTAAAGCATCTGAACAGACGCGTCGGGGCGATCCTCGTCTCGCTGCTGC
The DNA here is from genome assembly GCF_052358865.1 of Faecalibacterium sp. Taxonomy (NCBI): domain Bacteria; kingdom Bacillati; phylum Bacillota; class Clostridia; order Eubacteriales; family Oscillospiraceae; genus Faecalibacterium; species Faecalibacterium sp. The sequence goes on along the minus strand of NZ_DAWCVJ010000004.1, from coordinate 10,987 downwards.
TCCTCCTGACGCTGGCGGTCAGCGCCAGTGCCGCCGCCGTCAAGATGAGTGTCGGCGTCCGGTTCTGGCGGGAGACCGGAGATAAGGAGTCGATGGCCGACAGCGCCGTGGACACCGCCCGCGAAGCCACCCTCACCCGCCAGCCCAACGGCACCTTCACCCTCGAGCTTCCGGTCAAGCAGATCTCTTCCATGAACGTGACCGGTTCCCTCACCGGCATCCGCATCGGCGAGGTGAACTATGAGGGTACCCTGAGCGGCGAGCTGTCCAACGGCACCGCCGTGCTGACCCTCAAAAACCTGCCCGCCTCGGTGCTCACCGGCAGCGACTCCAATCAGGCGCTGGCCGTCACCTGCAGCATCAAGATGGACACCGTCCTCCTCGGTGACATCACCACCAGCGCGCGGATGTCCGTCTGGGTCGAGCGCTGAATACGCAGCACAAAAAGCGCCCCGCAGTTCGCAACAGAACTGCGGGGCGCTTGCTTTGTTTCAGGTAGTGCTTACTCGGCGATGATGCTCTTGCCGGTCATCTCGGCCGGGACGGGCAGGCCGATGTAGGGCAGCATGGTGGGGGCAATGTCGGCCAGACAGCCGCCCTCGCGCAGCTTCACGTCGCCGCAGCCGATGGCCACGAAGGGCACGACGTTGGTGGTGTGGGCGGTGAAGGGGGTGCCATCCGGGTTCTTCATCTTTTCGGCGTTGCCATGGTCGGCGGTCAGGAAGGCGCAGCCGCCAGCGTTCAGCACAGCGGTGACGACCTTCTCGACGGCAGCGTCCACAGCCTCGACGGCCTTGACTGCTGCCTCAAAGACGCCGGTGTGGCCGACCATATCGCAGTTGGCGAAGTTCAGGATGACCACGTCATACTTGCCGCTCTCGATGCGCTTGACGCACTCGTCGGCCACCTCGGGGGCGCTCATCTCAGGCTTCAGGTCATAGGTGGCCACCTTCGGGCTGGGGATGACGCAGCGGTCCTCGCCCTCGTAGGGAGCCTCAACGCCGCCGTTGAAGAAGAAGGTGACGTGGGCGTACTTCTCGGTCTCGGCAATGCGCAGCTGGGTCTTGCCGTTCTCGGACAGGTACTGGCCCAGAACATTCTTCAGCTCGACGGGAGGATATGCGACCTCACAGTTGGGCATGGTGGCGTCATACTCTGCCATGCAGACGTAGTTGACCTGCTTGCGGCCGCCGCGGCGCTCGAAGCCGGTGAAGGCGTCGTCGCAGAAGATACGGGTCATCTGACGGGCACGGTCGGGGCGGAAGTTCATGAAGATGACGGTGTCGCCGTCCTGCACGCGGCCACCCTCACAGGTGACGCAGGGCAGAACGAACTCGTCGGTCTTATCGTCGGCGTAGGATGCCTCAATGGCCTCCTGTGCGTTGGCGGCGTGGTTGCCCTCGCCGTAGACGAAGGCCGCGTAGGCCTTCTCCTCGCGGTCCCAGTTGTTGTCGCGGTCCATTGCGTAGTAGCGGCCGGAGACACTAGCGATCTTGCCGATGCCCAGCTCGTCCAGCTTAGCCTGCAGATCGGCGAGGAAGCCCTTGCCGGAGTGGGGGTCGGTGTCACGGCCATCGGTGATGCAGTGGAGGTAGACCTCCTTAGCACCCATGTGCTTTGCCATCTCCAGTACGCCGAACCAGTGGTCTGCGTGGCTGTGGACGCCGCCGGTGCCCACCAGACCCATCAGGTGGATGGCCTTGCCTGCGTCGATGGCGGCCTTCATGTTCTTGACGAGGACGGGGTTCTTGAGCATCTCGCCGTCGCGGATGGACTTGGTGATGAGGGTCAGCTGCTGGTAGACGATGCGGCCAGCGCCCATGTTGGTATGGCCCACCTCAGAGTTGCCCATCTGACCGTCGGGCAGACCGACTGCCATGCCGGAGGCGTCAATGGTGGTCATGGGGTATTTTGCCATCAGGGAATCGATGAAGGGCTTGTTGGCTGCGGCCACGGCGTTGCCGTAGGTCTCGTTGGGGGTCCAGCCAAAGCCATCCATGATACAGAGCAGAACAGGTTTCTTGGACATAAAAATGAGTCTCCTTTGAATGTTCAACAAACAGCGCCCGGCTCGATGCCGGAAATGCGGCGCAGCCGGGCGCAGGGAAAGCGTTTTTTCCGTCAGCGCTTACGCTCAGCCCTTGGAGGCAGCGTTAACGATGACAGCAAAGTCGGGAGCCTTCAGGGATGCGCCGCCGATGAGGCCGCCGTCCACATCCTTCTTGCTCAGCAGCTCCTCGCAGTTCTTGGCGTTCATGCTGCCGCCGTACTGGACCGTGGTAGCCTCGGCCACAGCCTCGCCGTAGACCTCGCCGATGACCTTGCGGATCTGAGCGCAGACCTCCTCGGCCTGCTCGGCGGTGGCGGTCTTGCCGGTGCCGATGGCCCAGATCGGCTCATAGGCAATGACGACATTTGCCATTTGCTCGGCGGTGACATCACGCAGGGCGATCTTGGTCTGCATCCGGACCAGCTCCTCGGTGACGCCCTCCTCACGCTGCTGCAGGCTCTCGCCCACGCAGATGATGACCTTCAGGCCGGCGTTCAGAGCGGCCAGAGCGCGCTTGTTGACGGTCTGGTCGGTCTCGGCGAAGTACTGGCGGCGCTCGGAGTGGCCGACGATGACGTACTCGACGCCCAGATCCACCAGCATATCTGCACTGATCTCGCCGGTGAAGGCACCGGACTTCTCGAAGTGGACGTTTTCAGCGCCAACATGGATGTTGGTGCCCTTGGTCTTTGCCACAGCCGTGACCAGATCGGTGTAGGGAGTGCAGATGACGACCTCGCAGGATGCGTCCTTGACGGCGGGGATCAGCTCGTCCACCAGAACAGCAGCCTCGGAGGCGGTCTTGTTCATCTTCCAGTTGCCAGCAATGATAGCCTTGCGCTTTGCCTTATCCATGATATGTTCTCCTTACCTTCTTATTGATAAAAACAGAAAGGTGCGGCGGCGAAACAGCCGCCGCACCCGTTTATGATGCCGGAATTATGCGTTCTGGATGACTGCGATGCCGGGCAGCTCCTTGCCCTCCAGATACTCCAGAGAAGCGCCGCCGCCGGTGGAGATGTGGGTCATCTTATCGCCCAGACCCATCTGCTGGACAGCTGCTGCGCTGTCGCCGCCGCCGATGACGGTGGTAGCGTCGCTCTCAGCCATTGCCTTGGCCACAGCCAGAGTGCCAGCTGCCAGAGTCGGGTTCTCGAAGACGCCCATGGGGCCGTTCCAGACGACAGTCTTGGAAGCCTTGACTGCATCAGCGAACAGCTTCATGGTCTCGGGGCCGATGTCGCAGCCCTCCATGTCAGCCGGGATGGCGGTGACAGGGACAACGGTGGTCTCGACGGGAGCGTCGATGGGGTCAGGGAAGTTCTCGACACAGGCAGTATCGACAGGCAGGAGCAGCTTGACGCCCTTCTCCTGAGCCTTTGCCATCATCTCCTTGCAGTAGTCCAGCTTGGAGTCGTCGCACAGGCTCTTGCCGACCTCATAGCCCTGTGCCTTGATGAAGGTGTAGGCCATGCCGCCGCCGATGATGAGGGTATCGACCTTCTCCAGCAGGTTGGAGATGACATTCAGCTTGTCAGCGACCTTTGCGCCGCCCAGAATGGCGGTGAAGGGACGGACGGGATCGTTCACGGCGTTGCCGAGGTACTTGATCTCCTTCTCCATCAGGTAGCCGACAGCGGTGTCCTTGATGTAGTCGGTGACGCCTGCGGTGGAGCAGTGTGCACGGTGGCAGCTGCCGAATGCATCGTCAACATAAGCGTCGGCCAGAGAAGCCAGCTCCTGAGAGAACTCGGGGATGTTCTTGGTCTCTTCCTTGCGGAAACGGGTGTTCTGCAGCAGGACGACGTCGCCGTTGTTCATGGCAGCGACAGCAGCCTTTGCATTCTCGCCCACGACGTTGTCGTCGTCAGCAAACACGACGGTCTTGCCCAGCTTTGCGCTCAGAGCCACAGCAACGGGTGCGAGGCTGAACTTTGCCTCGGGGCCGTTCTTCGGCTTGCCCAGATGGCTGCACAGGATGACCTTTGCGCCGTCATTGACCAGCTTCTGGATGGTGGGCAGAGCCGCATTGATGCGGTTCTCGTTGGTGATGACGCCGTCCTTCATGGGGACGTTGAAATCGCAACGGACAAGGACCTTCTTGCCGCAGTAGTTCTGATCGTCGATCGTCTTTTTACCTAAACCCATAGTGATTATTCTCCTCTCAATTCATTCTTCGGAATCGAATTTCGCTCACTCTCGGGGCCTTGACCCCTATGACACTATTATAAACAAAATGTGTGTGTATTGCAAGGACGGCGGATGGATAATTTATTAACAAACTTTTCCCGGGATATTCTGGAATTGTGTCTATTTTGACAGTGGCTTGACAAAGAGCAGCCTCTCAGTCTGCTTCGCAGACAGCTCCCCTAGCGAGGGGAGCCTCTGGCGAAGAGGGAAAACTTTACGGAATGCCAAGGCCTCTCCTCGATAGGAGAGGTGGCACGCCGTAGGCGTGACGGAGAGGTTTAGTCTCTCCGGAACAGGTCGCGGGTGTAGACCTTCTCCTGTACATCATCGAGGCAGCTGTCATAGCGATTGGCAATGATGGCCTGACTCCGCTTTTTGAACGCCTCAAGGTCGTTTACCACCTCGCTGCCAAAGAAGGTCGTGCCGTTCTCCAGCGTCGGCTCGTAGATGATGACGGTCGCTCCCTTGGCCTTGATCCGCTTCATGACGCCCTGAATGGAGGACTGACGGAAGTTGTCGGAGTTCGCCTTCATGGTCAGGCGGTAGACTCCGATGACGCAGGGCTTCTCCTCCCTTGCATCGTACTCGTTCTCCTCCCCATAGCTGTAGTAGCCCGCCATCTGAAGCACCCGGTCGGCGATAAAGTCCTTGCGGGTGCGGTTGGACTCCACGATGGCCTCGATGAGGTTCTCGGGCACGTCGGCGTAGTTGGCAAGAAGCTGCTTTGTGTCCTTGGGCAGGCAGTAGCCGCCGTAGCCGAAGCTGGGGTTATTATAATGTGTGCCGATGCGGGGGTCGAGGCAGACGCCCTCGATGATCTTCTGGGTGTCAAGGCCCTTCATCTCGGCATAGGTGTCCAGCTCGTTGAAGAAGGAGACGCGGAGCGCCAGATATGTGTTTGCAAACAGTTTGACGGCCTCTGCCTCTGTGAAGCTCATGAAGAGGGTCTCGACATCTTTCTTGATGGCCCCCTCCTGCAGCAGATGGGCGAAGGTGTGGGCCGCCTCCACAAGGCGGTCGTCCTTCATATCCGTACCCACGATGATGCGGCTGGGGTAGAGATTGTCATACAGCGCTTTGGACTCCCGCAGAAACTCCGGGCTGAAGATGATGTTCCTGCACTGATATTTTTCCCGGATCGAAGCCGTGAAGCCCACCGGGATGGTGGACTTGATGACCATGATGGCCTCGGGGTTCACCTTCATCACCAGCTGGATGACCGCCTCCACCGCAGAGGTATCGAAGAAGTTCTTCCGGCTGTCGTAGTTGGTCGGGGCGGCAATGACCACGAAGTCCGCGTCCCGGTAGGCCGCTTCCCCGTCCAGCGTAGCGGTCAGGTCGAGATCCTTTTCTGCAAGGTATCGTTCAATGTAGTCATCCTGAATGGGAGACTTTTTGTGGTTGATCTGCTCCACCTTCTCCGGCACGATGTCCACAGCGGTAACATGGTGGTGCTGGCTCAGCAGGGTGGCGATGGACAGGCCGACATAGCCTGTGCCTGCAACGGCAATGTTCAGTTTTTCGAATGCTCTCATGGCTTTCGCTCCTACGACACAACTATAAAATGTTCGGCGGCTTCTGTTTTATTGTATCATGAAGCAGGCCGAACAGCAAGCAAGGATAAACAAAAAACACCCTTCCTCTCACGGAAACCCGTAAAAGGAAGGGTGTCGGACTCACTTATTGGCATCCGTGCTTTTCAGCACGACACCTCAAGCACTTCTGAGCGTAGAGCCGTGATCAGCAGTTCTCAGCGAAGTACTTAATGGTACGGACCATCTGAGAGGTGTAGGAGTTCTCGTTGTCGTACCAAAACCGGCTTGTTCATATCAAGATTATACCACGTTTCAGCGTTATTTTCAAGTTTTTTCGCAATTTTGTATTTTTGGATGTTTTTGCATCCTTGTGCGTTTTATGCGTATACATTTTTCATGTGATATCGCGTGCATTCCTCGGAGCGTCCGGGGCCCGGGGCATCCGCCGGGCGCGTTCGCCCTGCCCAGATGCGCTCCTCTGCTGCCTCTTTTGCTGAAATTTCGCCGGAAGTGATTTTGGGAGATGGTGTGGGAAATAGTGCATTTTTGTTCGATACGGAACATTTTTATTATAAAACCGCATGGTCTTGGAAAGTGAAAGTTGTATGCTCGTATAGGTGGGGTGCTAAGTTTCCAAAGTGTCCGCGGTGCGGAATCACCATGGAGCATGAGTGCCAACTCTTCTGTGACCGCTGCGGCCAAAAGCTGAACTGGAGTGGTCCTGATGATGTAGAAGTACGGTACATAGGGTGGGATTTTCATTTCAAACTATATAGGGCAGATCGTGCTTACTTCATAGCTTCCATCATGAGCCTGATTCCGACTTTCAGCCCTTCCTCAAAAGCAGTCTTCTCCCATGCGCAGCACACCGTCCCCTGCCGGTCCATGATCTTTTCCCAGAGCGGCATCTTATCTCCAACATAGCCATCTACAAGTCTATTCATTCCGTCCAAGCTGCGCAGCCACTCTTCCAGTTCCTTTTCTTTGGCCTTTGCAACTTTCCCGGCAGCTGTGTTTTTCTCTACTGGATTATTCTCCGTGTAATGCTCGTAGATCAGATCCAGCAGGTTCTCCACCGGCGGATAATACTCCGGCTCCGTTTTCTTCATGTACTCTTCCAGCATCTCTCTTAATTTTTCTATAATGCTACCCTCCTTCCCAACTGAGATTCACATCCTCAGTTACGGCACATATTACCGCACACTTCTGTACATAGCAACCTATTTTTTGCGGGCTTTTGGACGGCCCATCTTCTCCTTTACCTCATCTGGCACATCGATCAGACCGAACCGATAGAACATCCCGTAGATGTAGGTCACGCCTCGAATATCGCCCAGCGCTTTTGGGCGGTCTACCACTTCTCTTTTAATATTCTTCAGCGTCAGCAGCACCGAGCTCCACGCCAGACTTTTGCTGTTTTCCCAGCGGTCGATCCAGAGTTCCTTTGTATACTCGCCGTTCCGACCTTTCCGTACCTCATAAGAAAATGGCAAACCGGAGTAGGTTTTGAATCGCACACCGGAATAACTAACAACCACATCCCAGAAGTTTTCTTCTGTCGGGTTTTCTCTCCATCGCTTCATGGCTCTGAATCTTCTCTGCCGCTCTGCTCCAACACTGATCTTCTCTTTATCAGCTGTACTCGGAAAGTACACGCCTTTTTTATAAGGCAGGTATGAGGTGACGGAGGCTTTGGAAAGCTGAAGAGTGTTTGCAGTTGAGAGTATGGAGGTTTTGTAGTCTTGTGTTTCTCGGTATTCTTCAAAGGTACCCTGTACCTTCTTTGCCACTTCCGATTCATACACACCGGCCGTGATGAGTAGCTTTCTTACTTTGATGGGGTTTAGAGCTAGAGCATCTGCGTTGTCTTGGAGGGAGCATTCCTCCTCATAAAGTGCCACAGCACTTTCCATCTGCTCCTTCAGATTCTTCCTGGCATCGTACTCCGGCTTCAGCTTCTTCCGACCTCCGCCGGGTTTCCGGGGCTTATACGCTCTTTTCTCTCCCATAGTTCACATTGTCTCTCCATCCCTTACTCATGTAACTCCAGCGGCAGTCCGTCCGGGTCATGGAAGAAAGTCATCTTCTTTCCGGTGTAATCATCCACACGGATTGGCTCACATTCAATCCCAACCTCCGCCAGCTCATTCACTGTCTGTTCCACGCTATCAACGCAGAACGCAAGGTGACGTAGGCCGCAGGCCTCTGGGCGATTAACACGCTTCGGTGGATTTTCCTCAGCGAAAATCTCAAGTTCCGTAAGTTCATTGACACGAAGATCCAGCTTCCAATCCTTGCGCTCCGGGCGATAATTTTCTCGGATAACAGAGAATCCCAGCTTGTTCACATAGAAATCCTTTGCGGCTTCGTAGTCAGATACGATAATTGCGATGTGGTGTATTTTAGATAAGTTCATTTTGTGTCACGCTCCATTTCTTTTATTCGCATTTCATTCCAATTTTATTTTCGTTTTAAACTATATATCGGTTTTCAAAATATGCCGTGCGTGTTTCGGACTCAGATTGGAGCCTATGTTCCACACACGGCAATATTATTAGAACTTGATCACTTTCGGCTCATGGGTGAAAGAACTAATGGTAGTCACACCATTCTTAAAGTAGAACACCTCAGTGTTGCCATCATCTGCAGCATACATCTTCTTCAATCCTGGATAAGCATCCAGCATAGATTCTCTCGCTTCAACACGGTCATCCTCTACCAGTTCACCGGCAACGCGAATCCACTCGCCGCCTTTGAATGCACACAACTCTACTTTCGGATTAGCATGCAGCTGCTTGGAAACATCCTTCTTCTTGCCAGTCTGGATGTACAGCTTGCCTTCAAAAATATGTGCCGTGCCAAATGGGCGCACTCTCGGCTGGTCGCCTTCGACCGTTGCCAAGTAATATGTTTCAGCTTCTTTTAAGAACTTTACGATTTCTTCCATTTTATTCTTTCCTTTCCCACACGGTCGTGTGATTTATAGTTTTATGGTTTTATTTCAGCTTTTCCAGAATCTCATCTGCGCTCACACCGCTGGCCAGCAGCTTCTTCAGCACAGCTTCGGCCTCGGCTTTCTTTGCTTCTTCGGCGGCCTTGGCATCTGCCTTCGCCTTTTTCGCTTCCAAAGAGGTCAACTCTTTTTCAGCTTTCTTCAGCGATACCTTCTTCTCTTTCAGGTCGGCTTTCAGAGCATCGATATTTGCGGTGATGGTAGCGATTTCTGTGTTCAGGGAAGCGATGGTTTCCTGCTTTTCTACGATTTGGGATGCGAAGTCGTTGGTGATCTTGGGGCGATTTTTGCTTCCTTTAGTTCTGGGCATAGGTGTGTCCTTCTTTCGATTTATAGTAGTTTAAGTATTATCAATATCCGGGTTAATTCTTGATGCTTTCCAACGCTCTGTAAAATCTATTGCGACCTTTAGTGCTTTCAAAATGTAATCCATTCCTTCAAGGAATTCATCTCCTTGATCAAAAAACGTTCGATGTACATCATCGTACATTTCGGAAACTTCCTGCAGTGCCTTCTCTGAATAATAGTCCGTCATGTCATCAATCGCAAGGTATGCATATTTAGATTGCATTATTTCGTCAAATTTGTCATGTCCATCAAAAGTTGCTAAGTTATACAGCGCACCATCTTCTGATACAGTTTCTTTTAGGCCCTCAATATCAAGACTTTCAAATTCGTCCTTCAAATCCTCAAGTTCTGAATTAAACTGCTCATTTTCTTCATCATAACAATCTTCAGCTGCTGAACTCACATCTTCAAGTTCCTCTAAATCCCGATAGATGTTGCCCAATTCATCAGTGTCTATAAAAATCGTGTCTGCAACCACAAGCCTTGTCCTTTGATAGTCTGTATAAACATCTCTTGGCAGAATATTGTAATGATGTTCAAACTTTGCATAAAGAGACAAGAGAAAAAGATGAAATGCATTAAAATTGTCATCAAGGTAAGAAAGCGACTCGCTTGCCACCTTATCAAAAAACTCAGAATACAATTTACTTATAAAATCTCTATCCTCAATAAGAATTCCCGTTTCAATATTATCTGCACTTTTATTTGAAAAGTTCGCCGACCCAATATAAACTATGTCTTCTGTTCCTATTATTTTTGCATGATTATGAACATTGAAATATGGCAAAAAATTACCCGAAAAATTTTCAGGATTCAATTTTGCAATGTATATTTGAATATTACGTCTTGCGGTTTTCCTCATACTTCTCCCAGCTTCATTGTCGAAGTATTCTTCCATTCGTGAGGGCACATTCGTTATAAGCTGTATTTCCGCATCCGTGTCTCTCAATGCTTCGAACAATTTGTCTTGCCTTTGATTTCTCGAAATATTATATGTAATTATCCTGATTATACTTGCGTTTGGAAAGTGCTCTAAGACTTCTTTATAGTTCAATTCTCCTCTATTTGAAACAAATCTTCCACCTGTAAATGATAGTTCCATATAGATTTCCTCCGTACTCTTTCTCTTCTATCATATTTGATGGGGTATAACTTGCGTAAAGCTAAGCTGAATTGGCTCTATGCCTTAATTAAACCACACTGCGCCAGTTCTTGCAAGGATTTAGCACTTTTATCTTTTTCCGATATTATATACGCTCCTTCCAGCCACGACTCACCTTCCCAGACAAAATCCGAATCATACCGCACAGCCTTGGCAGCTTCACCGCAGAAATCATTATCCACACACCACTGCATCAAGGTATCATCTTCCAATGTTAGGTATCCATGCGCAAAACCTCTGGGAATCAGCATCTGCTTTCGATTTTCAAAAGACAGCACCGTACTGTATGCATGACCGAAGGTTTCTCCTGGACGCAGATCTACGGCTACATTGAAGATTGAACCGTGCAGGCAGGACACCAACTTCGCCTGGGCGTGTTCCCCTTCCTGAAAGTGCAGTCCACGCAGCGTGAACGCTTTTTTGCTGTATCCCTGGTTGATCTGTCGAACAGTAAAATTTATAGATTGGTCGTATGGCACGGCAAGATATCCTCTGAAGTCTTCAAAGACTGGGACTGTGAGTATTATTGGCTTCGTTCGTCTTGTATCCATTGTTGGGTTCCTTTTTTATTTTCGTTTCAAACTATATGCTTTTTAGGAAAACACAGGGTGTTCTCCCCTGTGTCACCACTGCTTCCGATATTCTCTTGGACTGCAGCCTTCAACCTTGCGGAAAAGCCTACTAAAATA